>NZ_JBICZB010000005.1:0-189828 GCF_043201815.1 Kitasatospora sp. NPDC048296 | reverse complement strand
GCGGGGGGGGGGGCGCGGTGGGGCCCGCGGGGGTGGACGCGCCGGGCGTCGCGGGGGCCCCCCCCCGGCTCTGGGTCGCGACCACCGATGCCCGTTCCTGGGCGGCCGTCGACCACGACGGCCGCCAGAACAAGCACTTCACCGTCTGGCAGCACGGCCCACGCCGTCTCTGGGACGAGATCGAGGCCGCCCACCACTGGTGGGAGGAAAACAACCGCCCGCCCCCCGAGCGCTTCGGCCTCACTGTCACCGCGGACAGGCAGTGGGCCTGGCTGGACCGACCCGCCCAACCCGTCCGGGCACTCGACCACACCGGCCTCCGAGTCACGTGACACCAGCGTCTGTCCCGCGCCTCCGGCCACCGAAACAGCGGCCTGGCTCCTCCGCACGGAGGGGCCAGGCCGCTGCCGCATGTGGAGCTGATCCTCAGCCGCCGAGCTGGATCCCGGCCATGACCCACGCCAACGTCCGCTACACGGCGTACCAGGTGTGCGTCGACACCATCCAGGCCGACGCCGTCCGGCATCTGCTGGACCTGGAGAACTAGCGGTCCACGACCGACAGCAGCACGTCCACGAGACGGTCGGCGGCGTCCGGCCGGCCGTGCTCGGCAGCCCGCCGCGCGATGTCCGCGCGGCGGGCCGGGTCGGTCAGCAGCGGGCCGATCGCATCCTGGAGGGTGTCCGGCGCGACACGACCGAGCATGGCCACAGCCGCTCCGGCATCCGCCAGGTGGCGGGCGTTGTGCTCCTGCTCGTTCCCGGCCGACGTCGCCAGCGGGATGAACACCGCGGCCCGTCCCAACGCGGTCAGCTCAGCCAGCGTCCCCGCACCGCTGCGGGAGACGACCACGTCGGCCAGGGCGAGCACGTCCGGCAGCTCCGAGCCGACGAAACCGGTCACCAGGTATCGGGCACGTACGTGCTCCGGAAGCGCCGCTGCCCGGTCACGCAGCCTCACCTCGTGGCTGGGCCCACACTGGTGGACCACGTTGGCATGGCCGAGCAGCCACGGCAGGATCTCGCTGACCAGCTCGTTGATCTGCTGGGAACCCTGCGCGCCGCCGGTGACGTACACGGTCGGCAGGGAACGGTCGAAGCCCCACAGTCCGAGCGCCTGGATCGCCTTGTCCCCCTGGCCGGTCAGCACCTCCGGGCGTACCGGGTTGCCGGTGACCACGGCGGTGGCGCGGGCGGACTCGGGCAGGAACTGGATCGTCGACTCGGAGGAGACCGCGACACGGGTCGCCATACGGGCCAGGGCCCGGTTGCCCAGACCGAGCCGGACGGTCTGCTCGTGGACGACCAGCGGCCGGTGGCACATCCGGGCGGCCATCCCGACCGGCACCGCGACGTAGCCGCCCGTGCCGAGCACCACGTCCGGGGCGAAGTCGGCGACCGCTGAGCGGGCCTGGGCGACGCCCAGGGGGACACGGCCCATGTCCTTGACGTTGGCGGGCGACACCAGCTTGAGCGGGTTGGCGCTGCGCCGGATCTTCCCGGTGGCGACGGTCCTGAACGAGATGTCCTCGGCGGCGGTCACCTTGGCCTCAAGGCCGGTGGCGGTGCCGATCCACAGCACGTCCAGGGCGCCGCCAGCCTCTCCGAGGCGTGAGCGCAAGGTGCGGATCGCGGTGAGGGCCGGGTAGGTATGGCCGCCCGTCCCGCCGCCCGTGACGATCAGCCGCAGAGGGCGGCCAAGACGAGATACGAGAGTGCTGACGTCACGGTTCACGCCTGGAACATACCAGTCTCCAGAGATCGTTCCACTCGCCACATTTGACAGTTAGTCAGCTATGGCGAGATGGCTGCGCGACCTGGACGATCGCCCACGCCATCGCCGACCAGCTAGCGAAAGGCACCGATACATGAGCACGTCGGAACAGCTCCGCGCCGCCATGGTGGACGCGTTCACCGGGGACGACGAGATCACCGATCCGGAATGGGAGCGCGCCGCCAGAGCGGTCCCCCGGGAACTGTTCACGGGGTCGTTCTTCCTACCGGTCCCGGGAAGCAACCCGACCGCCTACCGGCCCGTGTTCCGGGGCGAGCCCGGATGGCTGGAGCACGTCTACTCGAACGAGACCCTCATCACCCAACTCGACGGGCGCACGCGCCCCGAGGACGTGACCGGCGGCACCGCGACTGGGGCCCCGTCTTCGTCGTCCACCCTGCCGTCCCTGGTCCTGCGCATGTGGCACCAGCTCGGCGCCGAGGCCGGGCACCGGGCCCTGGAGATCGGCACCGGAACCGGCTACTCGACCGCCCTCGGCGCGCACCGGCTCGGGGACGCCAACCTCACCAGCATCGAGTACGACCCCCAGGTGGGCGAGGCCGCCGCGGCCGCCATCAAGGCAGCCGGATACTCCCCCCACCTGATCATCGGAGACGGACTGCTCGGCGACCCGGACGGGGGCCCGTACGACCGGCTCATCGCCACCTGCTCGGTCCGCCACGTCCCACTCCCGTGGCTGCACCAGGTGAAGCCCGGCGGCCTCATCCTGGTCACCCTGTCCGGCTGGGGCTACGGCTTCGGTCTCGCGCTGCTGGTCGTCACCGGCCCCGGACAGGCCACCGGCCGGTTCCTGCCCGGCTACACGAGCTTCATGATCGCCCGCCCCCACGACCGGCCGCCCCGCCAAGGCCTCTCGCTACTCCCCGGAGACGAACGCCCGACCCGGATCAACCCCGAGATCATCGGCACGTGGACGGGCAGTTGGGTCGCGCAGCTCGCGGCGCCCTCGGCCGAGCGGATGGGAGTCGGCGGGCAGCAGATCCTCTCGGACGTCGCCACCGGATCGCAGGCCCGGACCATGCCCAACCCCGAAGGCGGATGGACCGTCGTGCAGCGCGGCCCACTCCGGCTCTGGGACCAGGTCGAAAACGCCGTCGAAACCTGGCAGAAACTGGGCGAGCCGCACCAGGAGGGGTTCGGTATCACCGTCTCGACCTCGGGGCAACACGTGTGGATCGGACACGAGGACGGGCCGGGCTGGGACCTGCCCATCTGACCCGCCCCGAGCCCACGACGACGGCCCGGCTCCCCCGTTCGGAGGAGCCGGGCCGTCGTGGTCGCTACGGGCCTCAGCCGCCGAGCTGGATCCCGGCCATCCGCTTCCACTCGTACGCGCCGGTCTTGACCTTGAGGCCCAGCTCGCCCTCGAAGTCGTCGTGCAGGGTCAGCCCGGCCAGCTCCGCGGCCCGCCGGCCGACGGCGTAGCTCGGGGCCACCTGGTCGCCCCAGGCGCCGTCCGCGCCGACCACCACGATCCGGGTGGCCGCGGCGCCGACGTACTCGACGACCGCGTCGGCGCTGCCGCCGTGCTGCTGGGCGAAGCTGGTCAGGTGCTTGGCGATGCGCTTGGCGCGGCGCTCGGTACGTGCGTCCGGCGCGGTGGCGGTGGCGGTCTCTGCGCTGCTCATGCCCGCATGCTACCCACCGGTAGACGCCCTGGCGACGGAAGCCGCCTGTGCACCGGGCCACATACTGGAACACGTGACGTTCCAAGGCTGGCCGGCCGAGGCGCTCGACTTCTACGAGCACCTGGAAGCCGACAATTCGAAGACCTTCTGGCAGACCCACAAGGAGCAGTACGACGACGCCGTACGGGCCCCGATGGAGCTGCTGCTCGCTGATCTGGAGCCGGAGTTCGGGCCGGGGAAGATCTTCCGCCCGAACCGCGACATCCGCTTCAGCGCCGACAAGTCCCCGTACAAGACGCACATCGGCGCGCACCTGGAGACCGGCGGCTACATCCAGCTCTCCGCCGACGGACTTTCCTGCGGCAACGGCATGTACCGGCTCGCCCCGGACCAGCTGGAGCGCTACCGCGCCGCCGTCGCCGAGGACGTCAGCGGCGCCGAGCTGGAGCGGGTGATCGCCGCGGTGGAGAAGGACGGGCCCCAGGTGGTCGGCCGGGATTCCCTCAAGTCCGCCCCGCGCGGCTGCCCCAAGGACCACCCGAGGATCGAGCTGCTGCGCCACAAGGGCCTGGTGGCCTGGCAGGAGTGGGAGCCCGCGACGTGGCTGGGCACCCGGACGGCCTACACCCGGATCACCGGCTTCCTGCGCGCCTCCCAGCAGCTCAAGGACTGGCTGGACGGCCACGTCGGCCCTTCCGAACTTCCCGCCCGCTGAGACGGTTCAAGAACTCGAAAGTGCCCCCGAACGCGAGGGAGCCCCGGTCCACCGGACCGGGGCTCCCTCGCGTCAGCCTCTACTTCACGAACGGGTCGATCGCGCACACCACGAACAGCAGCGACAGGTAGGTGATCGACCAGTGGAACAGCCGCATCTCCTTCAGCTTGGCGCCCACGACCCCGGCCTTGGCCCGCGCGTACAGCGCGTGCGCCTCGCGCAGCCAGGCCGCGCCCAGCACCACCGCGGCGACCGCGTACAGCCAGCTCATGTGCCCCAGCGGCCACACCGCCAGCGAGGTCGCCACCATCACCCAGGAGTAGGCGACGACCTGCTTGCCGACCGCGACGTTGCCCTTGATGACCGGCAGCATCGGCACGCCCGCGCGCAGGTAGTCGTCGCGCACCTTCATCGACAGCACCCAGGTGTGCGGCGGGGTCCAGAAGAACACCACCAGGAACAGCGCGACCGCCACCCAGGACACCGAGTTGGTGACCGAGGACCAGCCGACCAGCACCGGCATGCAGCCCGCGATGCCGCCCCAGACGATGTTCTGCGAGGTGCGCCGCTTGAGCCCCAGCGTGTAGACGAACACGTAGAACAGCAGCGCGCCCAGCGCCAGCCCGGACGAGAGCCAGTTGACGCCGAAGCCCAGCAGCAGGGTCGAGACGACCGCCAGCACGATGCCGAACACCAGCGCCTCGCGCGGCGACACCATCCCGGTGACGATCGGCCGCCGCTCGGTGCGGGACATCAGCGCGTCGATGTCGCGGTCGATGTACATGTTGAGGGCGTTCGCGCCGCCCGCCGAGAGGTAGCCGCCGACCACGACCTTCAGCACCAGCAGCATGTTCGGCACGCCCTGTTGCGCCAGGAACATCACCGGCACGGTGCTCATCAGCAGCAGCTCGATGATCCGAGGCTTGGTCAGTGCGACGAAGGCGCCGACCCGGGCCCCGATCGGCCGGTGATGCGCAGGCGTCGCCCCGGTGACCCCGGCGGGACGGGTTTCGACGGCGGTCACTAACACCCCAACTGAAGATGAATCTTCGCAGGCGTCCACAGGAACGAAGGGTCCCGAATCGTCCGCTCTGCGCGTACCACGCCACCATAGACGCTCCATATATCCCATCCGGCTCCGGGGTCCCCCGGCGAGGCGGATGGCGCACTCCCGAGTAAACCGACTGGGTGAAGCCACGAACCGCTTCCGGCGCGCCCCCGCGACCCGCCGTGACCGCCCGAGCGGCGAGGGGCGCCAAACCGGGGGAGGCTGGGACAAAATCAGTCAGAACGCCCTAGTGGGAATCACCATGCGGAAATCCCGGTTGTCCCGGCACGGAGGGTGAGCCCCGGGCCGGACGGTAGGCTCGCACGCAGAAGCGGGATCTACCCTCCGTGACCGGCACCACCCACAGTCGGGACCACAGCGCCGTGGCCGACCCGGTCCCATTTCACGGGGTCACTCTTCACAATGGAAGGAGCCCTGAGACAGGGTGAGCACTGCGCCGACGAACGCATTCGAGTGGACCGAACTGGACGAGCGCACGGTTGACACGGCGCGCGTCCTGGCCATGGACGCTGTCCAGAAGGTCGGCAACGGACACCCCGGGACGGCCATGTCGCTGGCCCCCGCGGCGTACCTGATCTTCCAGCGCTTCCTGCGCCACGACCCGACCGACCCGGCCTGGGTCGGCCGCGACCGCTTCGTCCTCTCCCCCGGGCACACCAGCCTGACCCTCTACACCCAGCTCTACCTCTCCGGCTACGGCCTGGAGCTGGACGACCTGAAGGCCTTCCGCGTCGCCGGCAGCCGCACCCCCGGCCACCCCGAGCACGGCCACACCGCCGGCGTAGAGACCACCACCGGCCCGCTCGGCCAGGGCATCGCCAACGCGATCGGCATGGCGATGGCCGCCCGCTACGAGCGCGGCCTGTTCGACCCCGAGGCCCCGGCCGGCGAGTCCCCCTTCGACCACACCATCTGGGCCATCGTCTCCGACGGCGACCTGGAGGAGGGCATCTCCGCCGAGGCCTCCTCGCTGGCCGGCCACCAGAAGCTGGGCAACCTGGTCGCCCTGTACGACGACAACCACATCTCGATCGAGGGCGACACCGAGACCGCCTTCTCCGAGGACGTCCTCAAGCGCTACGAGGCCTACGGCTGGCACGTGCAGCGGGTGACCCCGAAGGCCAACGGCGACATCGACGTCGAGGCCCTCGCCGGGGCGCTGGCCGCCGCCAAGGCCGAGACCTCCCGCCCGTCGATCATCGCGATGCGCACCATCATCGCCTGGCCGGCCCCGAACGCCCAGGACACCGCCAAGGCGCACGGCTCCGCGCTCGGCGCCGCCGAGATCGCCGCCACCAAGAAGGTCCTGGGCTTCGACCCGGAGAAGACCTTCGAGGTCAGCGACCAGGTCATCGAGCACGCCCGCCTGGTCATCAAGCGTGGCAAGGCCGCCCGCGACCAGTGGCAGCAGTCCTTCGAGGCCTGGCACGCCGCCAACCCGCAGCGCGGCGCCGACTTCGACCGCATCCAGGCCGGCGAGCTGCCCGAGGGCTGGAAGAAGGCCGTCCCCTCCTTCCCGGCCGGCAAGGACGTCGCCACCCGCAAGGCCTCCGGCGAGACCCTGAAGGCGCTCGGCGCGGTGATCCCGGAGCTGTGGGGCGGTTCGGCCGACCTCGCGGAGTCCAACCTCACCACCATCGACGAGGACAGCTCCTTCCTCCCCGAGGGCAACCCGCTGAAGTCCGCCAGCCCGTACGGCCGGACGATCCACTTCGGCATCCGCGAGCACGCCATGGGCTCGACCATGAACGGCATCGCGCTGCACGGCAAGACCCGTGTCTACGGCGGCACCTTCCTGGTCTTCGCCGACTACATGCGCCCGGCCGTCCGCCTGGCCGCGCTGATGAAGCTGCCGGTCACCTACGTCTGGACGCACGACTCGATCGGCCTCGGCGAGGACGGCCCGACCCACCAGCCGGTCGAGCACATGGCCTCGCTGCGCGCCATCCCGGGCCTGGCCATGGTCCGCCCGGCCGACGCCAACGAGACCGCCGTCGCCTGGCGCACCGTCATCGAGCGCCAGACCACCCACCCCGGCCCGGTCGGCCTGGCGCTCACCCGCCAGAACGTCCCGACCTTCGACCGCGAGGTCTACGCCTCCGCCGAGGGCACCGCGAAGGGCGGCTACATCCTGGCCGAGGCCTCCACCGGCGACCCGCAGGTGATCCTGCTGGGCACCGGCTCCGAGGTCCAGCTGGCCGTCCAGGCCCGCGAGGTCCTGGAGGCCGAGGGCATCGCCACCCGCGTGGTCTCGGTCCCGTCCTTCGAGTGGTTCCAGGAGCAGGACCAGGCCTACCGCGACAGCGTGCTGCCGCCGTCCGTCAAGGCCCGCGTCTCGGTCGAGGCCGGCATCGCCCAGGGCTGGCGCGAGCTGGTCGGCGACCACGGCCGGATCGTCTCGCTGGAGCACTTCGGTGCCTCCGCCGACTACAAGGTTCTGTTCGAGGAGTTCGGCCTGACCGCCGAGCGCGTGGTGGCCGAGGCCCACAACGCGCTGCGCTCCCTCGAAGCCGTCAACCGCTAGTAGTGCCCACCCGCACGAGCCACCCTGGTCGCGAGTGCGGAACAACGGCCGGGCCCGAGACCCGCACGTCGACGGCCCGGCCCCTCTGACTACCCCACGAAGCAGAAGACGAAGGACTGAAGCACCATGACTGACGCACTGAAGCGCCTCAGCGACGAAGGCGTTGCGATCTGGCTGGACGACCTCAGCCGCAGCCGGCTGAACTCCGGCAACCTGGCCGAGCTGGTGCAGAACAAGCACGTGGTGGGCGTCACCACCAACCCGACCATCTTCCAGAAGGCCATCGCCGGCAGCGGCGACAGCTCCTACGACGGCCAGCTGCGCGACCTCGCCGTCCGCAAGGTCACCACCGACGAGGCGATCCGCATGATCACCACCTCGGACGTGCGCGACGCCGCCGACGTGCTGCGCCCGGTCTACGACGCCTCCAACGGCCGCGACGGCCGGGTCTCCATCGAGGTCGACCCGCGCCTGGCACACGAGACCGCCCCGACCGTGGCCGAGGCCAAGCAGCTGTGGTGGCTGGTCGACCGCCCGAACGTCTTCATCAAGATCCCCGCCACCAAGGCCGGCCTGCCCGCCATCAGCGAGGTCATCGGTCTGGGCATCAGCGTCAACGTCACGCTGATCTTCTCCCTGGACCGCTACAAGGCCGTCATGGACGCCTTCCTGACCGGCCTGGAGACCGCCAAGGCCAAGGGCCTGGACCTCTCCCAGATCGAGTCGGTCGCCTCCTTCTTCGTGTCCCGCGTGGACACCGAGATCGACAAGCGCCTGGACAAGATCGGCGGCGACGCCAGGAACCTGCGCTCCAAGGCCGCCCTGGCCAACGCCCGCCTCGCCTACCAGGCGTACGAGGAGGTCTTCGGCTCGGTCGACGGCAAGACCGCCGGCAGCGACCGTTGGCGCTCGCTGGAGGCCGCCGGCGCCAAGCCGCAGCGTCCGCTCTGGGCCTCCACCGGTGTCAAGGACCCGGCCCTGCCGGACACCCTGTACGTCACCGAGCTGGTCGCCCCCGGCACCGTGAACACCATGCCCGAGGCCACCCTGGACGCCACCGGCGACCACGGCGTGGTCACCGGCAACACCATCGTCCCCAACTACGCCGACGCCAAGGCCGTCCTGGACGCCGTCGCGGCGGCCGGCGTGGACTACGACGACGTGGTCCAGGTCCTGGAGGACGAGGGCGTGCAGAAGTTCGAGCAGTCCTGGCAGGAGCTGCTCGACACCGTCACCGCCTCGCTGGCCTCCTTCGCCGGCGAGAAGTGACCCCCCGCTCACACAGCCAGCGCACGAAAGCGGAGCACACCAAGTGAGCACTGATTTCCCCGAGTTGACGCCGGAGTCGGACGCGGACGACCTCCCGCCCGCCCCCGTCAACCCGCTTCGTGACCCTTCCGACCGGCGGCTCCCGCGCATCGCGGGGCCGTCCGGCCTGGTCATCTTCGGGGTCACCGGCGACCTGTCCCGCAAGAAGCTGATGCCGGCCATCTACGACCTGGCCAACCGCGGTCTGCTGCCGCCGGGCTTCTCCCTGGTCGGCTTCGCCCGCCGCGAGTGGGACGACGAGGACTTCGCCAAGGAGGTCCACGACGCGGTCAAGGAGCACGCCCGGACCCCGTTCCGGGAAGAGGTCTGGCAGCAGCTCGCCAAGGGCATGCGCTTCATCCACGGCACCTTCGACGACGACGACGCCTTCGACAAGCTCCGCGAGACCATCGAGGAGCTGGACAAGGCCCAGGGCACCGGCGGCAACTTCGCCTTCTACCTGTCCGTCCCGCCGAAGTTCTTCCCCACCGTCGTCCAGCAGCTCAAGAAGCACGGCCTGGCCGACCCGCCGCAGGGTTCCTGGCGCCGCGCCGTCATCGAGAAGCCCTTCGGCCACGACCTGGAGAGCGCCCAGGAGCTCAACAAGGTCGTCCACGAGGTCTTCCCCCGGGACGAGGTCTTCCGGATCGACCACTACCTGGGCAAGGAGACCGTCCAGAACATCCTGGCGCTGCGCTTCGCCAACCAGATGTTCGAGCCGATCTGGAACCGGTCGTACGTCGACCACGTGCAGATCACCATGGCCGAGGACATCGGCATCGGCGGCCGGGCCGGCTACTACGACGGCATCGGCGCCGCCCGGGACGTCATCCAGAACCACCTGCTGCAGCTGATGGCGCTCACCGCCATCGAGGAGCCGGCGTCCTTCCACCCGAAGGCGCTGGTGGCCGAGAAGCTCAAGGTGCTCAGCGCCGTCAAGCTCCCGGCCGACCTCGGCAAGCACACCGTGCGCGCCCAGTACGCCCCCGGTTGGCAGGGCGGCGAGGAGGTCCCCGGGTACCTGGACGAGGACGGCATCAACCCCGACTCCAAGACCGACACCTACGCGGCCATCAAGCTGGAGATCAACAACCGCCGCTGGGCGGGCGTCCCGTTCTACCTGCGCACCGGCAAGCGGCTGGGCCGTCGGGTCACCGAGATCGCGGTGGTCTTCCAGCGCGCCCCGTACCTGCCGTTCGACTCCTACGCGACCGAGGAGCTGGGGCAGAACGCCCTGGTCATCCGGGTCCAGCCGGACGAGGGCGTGACGGTGCGGTTCGGCTCCAAGGTGCCGGGCACCTCCTTCGAGGTCCGGGACGTCACGATGGACTTCGCCTACGGCGAGTCCTTCACCGAGTCCAGCCCGGAGGCGTACGAGCGGCTCATCCTCGACGTGCTGCTCGGCGAGTCGAACCTGTTCCCGCGCCACCAGGAGGTCGAGCTCTCCTGGCAGATCCTCGACCCGATCGAGAAGTACTGGGACGCCCACGGCAAGCCGGCCCAGTACGCGGCGGGCACCTGGGGCCCCGCCGAGGCGGACGAGATGCTCGCACGAGACGGCAGGAGCTGGCGCCGGCCATGAAGATCGACCTGACCAACACGACGTCCAGCAAGATCAACAACGCGCTGATGGCGGCGCGCCGGGCCAGCGGCTCCACCGCCGCCGGCATGGTGCTCACCCTGGTGATCGTGACCGACGAGGGCAGCGCCTACGACGCCCTCAAGGCCGCCAACGACGCCTCCCGCGAGCACCCGATGCGCACCCTCGCGGTGATCAAGCGCGCCGGGCGTTCGCCCCGGGCCCGCGCCGAGACCCGCCTGGACGCCGAGATCCTGGTCGGCTCCGACGCCGGCTCCGGCGAGACGGCCATCCTGCGCATGCACGGCGAACTCGTCTCGCACGCCCAGTCGGTGGTCCTGCCGCTGCTGCTGCCGGACGCCCCGACCGTCGTCTGGTGGCCGGACAACGCGCCGCTGCACCCGGCGCAGGACCCGTTGGGCTCGCTCGCCCAGCGCCGGATCACCGACGCGGTCACCGCCGAGTCCCCGGTCGGCCAGCTCGCCCAGCGGGCCGAGAGCTACACCCCGGGCGACACCGACCTGGCCTGGACCCGGATCACCGGCTGGCGCTCGATGCTGGCCGCCGCGCTGGACCAGCGGCCGTCCCGGATCACCTCCGCGGCGGTCGAGGGCGAGTCCTACAACCCCAGCGTCGAGCTGCTCGGCCTGTGGCTCACCAACCGGCTGCACGTGCCGGTCGAGCGGGTCGTCACCGGCGGCCCGGGCATCACCGCGGTGCACCTGCGCACCAAGGACGGGGACATCACCCTGGACCGCCCGGACGGCCTGATGGGCACGCTCTCCATGCCCGGCTCGCCGGACCGCCAGGTGGCGCTCAAGCGGCGCGAGACCTCGGAGCTGCTCGCCGAGGAACTGCGCCGACTGGACCCGGACGACATCTACTCGACGGCCGTGCGCACGCCCGTCGAGCGGCTGCACGAGCCCTCCACCGCCGAGACGGCGGCGGCCGAGGAGATCGCCCACGCGGTCGAGGCCTCGGTGGCCAACCCGGACCGGGTGACGGCCGACGCGGAGAAGAAGCCCTCCGCCAAGAAGGCCGCCGGCAAGCGCACCACCGCCAAGGAAGGCGCATGACCAACGCCATCCCGCAGCTGGTCGTCCACCGGGACAAGGAGCTGATGGCCCAGGCGGCCGCGGCCCGGCTGATCACCCGGATCGTGGACGCCCAGGCCGCCCGCGGCACCGCCTCGGTGGTGCTCACCGGCGGCCGCAACGGCAACGCCCTGCTGGCCGCGATCGCCGCCTCCCCGGCGCGCGACGCGGTCGACTGGGGCCGGCTGGACCTCTGGTGGGGCGACGAGCGCTTCCTGCCCGCCGCCGACCCGGACCGCAACGCCGTCCAGGCCCGCGCCGAGCTGCTGGACGCCGTCCCGCTCGACCCGGCGCGGGTGCACGAGATGCCCGCCTCGGACGGGGTGGACGGCTCGGACGTGGAGGCCGCCGCCGCCCGCTACGCGGAGGAGCTGGCGAAGGCCGCCGGGCCGGGCGACCGGCTCGGCGTCCCGGCCTTCGACGTGCTGCTGCTCGGCGTCGGCCCGGACACCCACGTCGCTTCGCTCTTCCCCGAGCACCCGGGCGTGCGGGAGACCGAGCGGACCGTGATCGGCGTGCGCGGGGCCCCCAAGCCCCCGCCGACCCGGATCTCGCTCACCCTCCCGGCGATCCGGGCGGCCCGCGAGGTCTGGCTGCTGGCCGCCGGCGAGGACAAGGCGGGCGCCGTCGCGCTGGCCCTGTCCGGCCCCGGCGAGCTCCAGGCGCCCGCCTCCGGCGCGTACGGCCGCAGCCGCACCCTGTGGCTGCTGGACCGCGCCGCGGCGGAGCGGATCCCACCGCAGCTGTACCCGCCGGCCTCGGCATAACGGCCAACCGAGAGGGGCGCCACCGTCGTTGACGGTGGCGCCCCTCTTTTTTGGCGCTCGGCTCGCTCGCGGGTTGGCTCGCTCGCGGGTCCGGACTTCGCGTCAGATCTCGCCGCGCAGCTTGGCCAGCGCCTCGGCGAGGATCGCCTCGCCGTCGGCGTCGGTGCGCCGCTCACGGACGTAGGCGAGGTGGGTCTTGTACGGCTCGTTGCGCGAGGGCGCCGGCGGGTTGTGCTCGTCCTGCCCGGCCGGGAAGCCGCAGCGCGGGCAGTCCCAGGTGTCCGGGATGACGGCCTCGGCGGCGAAGCTGGGGCGGGTCTCGTGCTTGTTGGCGCACCAGAAGGAGATCCGGTTGCGCGGGGCGGACTCGCCGCGCTCGGCCTCCCCCATCGGGCCGGCCCCGACCCTGCTGCCACGGATGGCGTTGCCACTTGCCACGGTCTGACTCCCTGCGTGCTGATGCGCCGACCCGCCGCGGTGCGCGTCGGTGGCGAAAGTCGTCCTAGTGTAAGCAGGACTTAAGCTTCCGCCACCATCGCCTCCGCCCCCGACCGTCCCAGGATAGGCGTTCGGGCGACGGGGCGTCAGGGTTGTGTCAGCTCTGGTACTTGAGGACCAGGCCCAGCACGATGATGCAGGCGAACCAGCCGAGGCCGACCACGATGGTGATGCGGTCCAGGTTGCGCTCGGCCACCGCCGAACCGCCGCCGGTCGACATCGCGCCGCCGCCGAACATGTCCGACAGGCCGCCGCCCTTCCCCTTGTGCAGCAGCACCAGCAGGACCATCAACAGACTGAAGATGATCAGGGCAATCGAGAACCCGAGAACCACGACGGGACCAACTCTCTCGTATCTTCGGCGAAGGGGCCGGGCCGCGTACGGCGGTCCGGCCCCAAAGCCTACGTTGCTGCGGCGGCGTTAGCCTACTGCCTGCTCACGGTAGCGCACGATCTTGACGAACTCGTCGGCGTCCAGCGAGGCACCGCCGATCAGGCCGCCGTCGATGTCGGGCTTGGCCATCAGACCGGCCGCGCTCGACGACTTGACCGAACCGCCGTACAGCACGCGGACCTTGTCGGCCAGCTCGGCGTCGTACAGCTCGGCGATCCGCCGGCGGATGGCCGCGCAGACCTCCTGCGCGTCCTCCGGAGTGGCCACCTCGCCGGTGCCGATCGCCCAGACCGGCTCGTACGCGACCACGAGGGACTCGGCCTGCCCGGCCGGGATGCCCTCCAGCGCGCCGTCCAGCTGGGCCAGGGTGTACTCGACGTGGGTGCCCGCCTTGCGGACCTCCAGCGGCTCGCCGATGCACAGGATCGGGGTGACCCCGGCCCGGTAGGCGGCCTTCACCTTGGCGTTGACGATCTCCTCGTTCTCGCCGTGGTACTGGCGGCGCTCCGAGTGGCCGATCACCGCGTAGGTGCACTGCAGCTTGGCCAGCATCGGACCGGAGACCTCGCCGGTGTAGGCGCCGCCGTCGTGCTGCGAGATGTCCTGCGAGCCGTACTTGATCTTCAGCTTGTCGCCGAAGACCAGGGTCTGCACCGAGCGCAGGTCGGTGAACGGCACCAGGACGGCGACCTCGACGGCCTCGTAGTCCTTGTCGGCCAGCGCGAACGCCAGCTTCTGGGTGTGCTGGATGGCCTCAAGGTGGTTGAGGTTCATCTTCCAGTTGCCCGCCATCAGCGGGAGACGCTCAGTCATGGTTTTCAGTCCTCCAGAGCGGCGAGACCGGGGAGGGTCTTGCCCTCCAGGTACTCGAGGCTCGCGCCGCCGCCGGTCGAGATGTGTCCGAACGCGTTCTCGTCGAAGCCCAGGATCCGGACGGCCGCGGCGGAGTCGCCGCCACCGACCACGGTGAACGCGCTGCTGTCGATCAGGGCCTGCGCGACGGCCTTGGTGCCGTTCGCGTAGTCCGGGTGCTCGAAGACGCCCATCGGGCCGTTCCAGAACACGGTGCCGGCGTCGGCCAGCTTCGCCGCGTACAGCTCGCGGGTCTTCGGGCCGATGTCCAGGCCCTCCTTGTCGGCCGGGATCGCGTCCGAGCCGACCAGGTCCGGGTTGGCCGGGGTCTTGCCCTTGAGGTCCGGGAAGTCGGCGGAGACCAGGACGTCCACGGGCAGGACGAACTCGACGCCCCGCTTCTCGGCCTCGGCCAGGTACGCCAGGCAGACCGGGACCTGGTCCTCCTGCAGCAGCGAGATGCCGACCTCGTGGCCCTTGGCCTTGAGGAAGGTGTACGCCATGCCGCCGCCGATCAGGATCCGGTCGGCCTTCTTCAGCAGGTTGTCGATCACGCCGAGCTTGTCGGACACCTTGGCGCCGCCGAGCACGACGACGTAGGGGCGCTTGACCTCCTCGGTGAGCTTCTTCAGCACGCCGACCTCGGTGGCGATCAGGTCGCCGGCGGCGTGCGGCAGGAGCTTCGGCAGGTCGTAGACCGAGGCGTGCTTGCGGTGCACGGCGCCGAAGCCGTCGCCCACGTACAGGTCGGCCAGGGCGGCCAGCTGCTCGGCGAAGGCCTTGCGCTCGGCGTCGTCCTTGCTGGTCTCACCGGCGTTGAAGCGCAGGTTCTCCAGCAGCACGACCTCGCCGCCGGCCAGCGCGGCAACGGCGGCCCCGGCGCTCTCGCCCACGGTGTCGGCGGCGAAGGTGACGCTCGTGCCGAGGATCTCGCCGAGCCGCGTGGCAACCGGGGCGAGCGAGAACTTCGGGTCCGGCTCGCCCTTGGGGCGGCCGAGGTGGGAGGCGACGACGACCTTGGCGCCACGCTCCAGGAGCTTGGCGATGGTCGGCGCGACGGCGCGGATCCGGCCGTCGTCGGTGATGGTCTCGCCGTCCAGCGGGACGTTGAGGTCGGCGCGCACGAAGACGCGCTTGCCGGCGACGTCCAGGTCTTCGATGGTCTTCACTGGTTCTTCGGTCTCCCGGGGAGATGGTTGATGCGCAGAGGCGGCACGGCGCAGGGGCCGCCTGAGAAGTCCTTGTACGCGGAGCGAGGGCCCGGTCGGCTCAGTATCGCCGTCCGGGCCCTCGCCCCTACATCACGTCAGCTCCCACTGCGTCAGAGCTGCTCACCGACGAGGGCGACCAGGTCCACGACGCGGTTCGAGTAGCCCCACTCGTTGTCGTACCAGCCGAGCACCTTGACCTGGTTGCCCTGGACCATGGTGAGCTGGGAGTCGAAGATGCAGGAGGCCGGGTCGTTCACGATGTCCGAGGAGACGATCGGGTCCTCGGTGTAGGCCAGGATGCCCTTGAGCGGGCCCTCCTGCGCGGCCTTCTGGAAGGCGGCGTTGACCTCGTCCTTGGTGACCTCGCGCTCCAGGGTGACGACCAGGTCGGTGATGGAGCCGGTCGGGACCGGGACGCGCAGCGAGGTGCCGTCCAGCTTGCCCTTCAGCTCCGGCAGGACCAGGGCGGTCGCCTTGGCGGCACCGGTCGAGGTCGGGATGATGTTCTGCGAGGCCGCACGAGCACGGCGCAGGTCCTTGTGCGGGAAGTCCAGGGTCACCTGGTCGTTGGTGAACGCGTGGACGGTGGTCATCAGACCCTTGACGATGCCGAAGCTCTCGTTCAGCACCTTGGCCATCGGCGCCACGCAGTTGGTGGTGCAGGAGGCGTTGGAGATGATGTGGTGCGCGGCGGCGTCGTACTTGTCGTCGTTGACACCCAGGACGACGGTGATGTCCTCGCCGGTGGCGGGCGCCGAGATGATGACCTTCTTGGCGCCGGCGGTGATGTGCTTCTTCGCGGCCTCGGCCTTGGTGAAGATGCCGGTGGACTCGACGACGATGTCGGCGCCCAGGGCGGCCCACGGCAGGTTGGCCGGGTCACGCTCGGCGGTCACCTTGAAGGTGTGGCCGTCGACGGTGATGCTGTCCTCGGTGTGCGAGACCTCGCCCGGGAAGGTGCCCAGGGTGGTGTCGTACTTGAGCAGGTGAGCCAGGGTCTTCGTGTCGGTGAGGTCGTTGACACCGACGATCTCGATGTCCGCGCCCTGGGCCTTGACCGCGCGGAAGAAGTTGCGGCCGATGCGGCCGAAGCCGTTGATGCCTACCCGGATCGTCACGAACCGATCTCCTCGTTAGGTACGCCGGCGTGAAGCCGACGGGGATGAGATTTGGGAAGTCCCCGACCGCCTATGACCCTACCCCTCCCGACGCGGCGAGGGCACATCGCGCCACCTCGTGAGACTTGGCGTGGCGCACCGTAAACCCGATTTCAGGCCGTCCGGCCTTGGCCCGGCGGGCAGTTGGTCGCGGGCCAGTGGTCTCTACCAATTCGGGAGTTCCGGCCGGCCCGGAAACGACTGCGGCCGGTGTCCGTCATCCGGACACCGGCCGTGTTGCATTCACGGAGCGTGATCGTCAGTTGAGCGCCATCTCGTCGGTCAGGTTGGCCTCGGTGCTCGGCAGGCCGAGCTCGGCGGCGCGCTTGTCGGCCATCGCCAGCAGTCGGCGGATCCGGCCGGCCACCGCGTCCTTGGTCAGCGGCGGGTCGGCGAGCGCGCCCAGCTCCTCCAGCGAGGCCTGCTTGTGCTGCATCCGCAGCTGGCCGGCCGCGGCCAGGTGCTCGGGCACCTCCTCGCCGAGGATCTCCAGCGCGCGCTGCACCCGGGCGCCGGCCGCCACCGCGGCGCGGGCCGAGCGGCGCAGGTTGGCGTCGTCGAAGTTGGCCAGGCGGTTGGCGGTGGCCCGGACCTCGCGCCGCATCCGGCGCTCCTCCCAGGCGAGCACCGACTCGTGCGCGCCGAGGCGGGTCAGCAGCGCGCCGATCGCGTCGCCGTCGCGGATCACCACCCGGTCCACGCCGCGCACCTCACGGGCCTTGGCCGGGATGCCGAGCCGACGGGCCGCGCCGACCAGGGCGAGGGCGGCCTCGGAGCCGGGGCAGGTGATCTCCAGCGAGGAGGAGCGGCCCGGCTCGGTGAGCGAGCCGTGCGCAAGGAAGGCCCCGCGCCAGGCCGCCTCGGCGTCGCAGGTGGCACCGGAGACGACCGCCGGGGGCAGGCCCCGGATCGGGCGCCCGCGGCCGTCCACCAGTCCGGTCTGGCGGGCGAGCAGCTCGCCGTCCTTGACCACCCGGACCACGAAGCGGCTGCCGCGCCGCAGTCCGCCGGGGGCCATCACCACGAGGTCGGAGGAGTGCCCGAAGATCTCCAGCAGGTCCTTGCGCAGCCGCCGTGCCGCCGCCCCGGTGTCCAGCTCCGCCTCGATCACGATGCGGCCGCTCACGATGTGCAGTCCGCCCGCGAACCGCAGGATCGCCGACACCTCCGCCTTGCGACAGCAGGCCCGGGTGACCGGGAGCCGGCTGATCTCGTCCTTCACCGCTGGAGTCATCGCCATGGCCCGATCCTTCCATGTGTCCGGAAAATCCGGTCGTACGCGGCTGCCAACAGCTCCGGGTCGTGTCGCGGGGTGCCGTCGGTGCGGGCCACCGTACCGAGCACCAGAGCGGCGCCCATCCGTTCGGCGGCCTTCTCCAGACCGTCCAGGTCGGCCTGGCCGAAGGCGCCGCCCGAGACGGCGCGCTCGTCCACCAGGATCGCATCCACTTCGAGCTCCGGAGCGTGGTCGGCGATGACCTCCAGGTGACGCTGCGGGGTGAAGCCCTCGGTCTCCCCGGGCTGCGGGGCCAGGTTGAGGGTGAGCAGCCGGCGGGCGCGGGTCTCGACCAGCGCCTTGGCCAGCTCGGGCACCAGCAGGTGCGGCAGCACGCTGGTGAACCAGGAGCCGGGGCCGAGCACCACCCAGTCCGCCTCGCGGACCGCCGTGACCGCCTCCGGGACGGCCGGCGGCTCGTCCGGCAGCAGCCGGATCGACTGCACGGTGCCGGGGGTGACGGCCACGTTGGCCTGGCCGCGGACGGCCGAGACCTCGGCGGGGCGGGCCGGGTCGTGCCCGCGCACGCTCGCCTCGATGTCCAGCGGCACCGCCGACATCGGCAGCACCCGACCCTGGACGTTCAGCAGCCGGCCGACCCAGTCCAGCGCCGCCACCGGGTCGCCGAGCTTCTCCCAGAGCGCCACGATCAGCAGGTTGCCGACCGCGTGCCCGCCCAGCTCGCCGTTGCCGGTGAAGCGCTGCTGGATCACCTCGGACCAGGTGCGGCCCCAGTCGTCGTCCCCGCACAGCGCGGCCAGCGCCTTACGCAGGTCGCCGGGCGGCAGCACCCCCAGCTCCTCGCGCAGCCGGCCGCTGGAGCCGCCGTCGTCGGCGACGGTGACCACGGCGGTGAGGTCGCTGGTGAGCCGGCGCAGCGCGGACAGCGAGGCCGACAGGCCCTGGCCGCCGCCGAGCGCGGTGATCCGGGGTGCCGGATTGGCCCGGGCGGGACTACTGCGCGGACGGCCCGGCGCCGGGCTGCCCGCCCGTTCGCCGGTCCTGCTCTGCGGCTGTCGCCCGGGCACATATCCCGCCACACTCACCTCGCGTTCCTCGGCCCCGCCACCGGCTCCGCCGGGGGCCCGGCAGGGAAGGCGGCGGTTACTCCCGTCCCATGTCACGGTGGACGAGCACCGTCTCGACTCCGTCGGCGATGAGACGCTTGGTCAGACGCTCGGACATGGCGACGCTACGGTGCTTGCCACCGGTGCAGCCTACGGCAAGCGTCATGTAGCGCTTCCCCTCCCGTCGGTACCCCTCGGTCACGATGCGCAGCAGCTCGGCGTAGCCGTTCAGGAACTCGTTGGCCCCGGGCTGCTGGAACACGTAGTCGGCGACGTCCGCGTCGGTGCCGGTCCGGGCCCTCAGCTCGGGCACCCAGTGCGGGTTGGGCAGGAAGCGGCAGTCCACCACGAGGTCGGCGTCGACCGGCAGGCCGTACTTGAAGCCGAAGGACATCACGGTGGCGCGCAGCTCGGGCTCGTCGTGGTCGGCGAACTGGGCGTCCAGCTTGGCGCGCAGCTGGTGCACGTTGAGGTTGGAGGTGTCGATCACCAGGTCGGCCTCGCCGCGCAGGTCGCGCAGCAGGTCGCGCTCCTGGGCGATGCCGTCGACGATCCGGCCGTCGGCCTGCAGCGGGTGCGGGCGGCGCACGCTCTCGAAGCGGCGCACCAGCGCCTCGTCGGAGGAGTCCAGGAAGACCACCCGGAGGCGGACGCCGCGCTTCTCCAGCTCGTCCAGCGAGGTGAGCAGGTCGTCGAAGAACTGGCGGCCGCGGACGTCCACGACCACGCCGATCCGGGCGACGTTGCCCTGGGAGCGGGCGCCCAGGTCGACCATGGTGGGGATCAGGGCCGGCGGCAGGTTGTCCACCACGAACCAGCCGAGGTCCTCCAGGCACTTCGCGGCGGTGGAGCGGCCGGCTCCGGACATGCCGGAGATGATCACCAGCTCCGGCGCGTTCTCGGCCACGTCTGACACGGTCACTTCGGTTCCCCGCTCTCGGTCTTTCTGCTGGGGAGAACGCGCACGGCACGGCCGCCCTTCCCCGTCCCGGACAGGCGGGCGGAGTCGGGGCGCGCCGACAGACGGGCGGCGTCGGCCGTCATGGCGTCTCCTGGGATGGTGCGGTCTGGGGTGCTGCGGCCACCGGCTCGGCCCCGTCCTCGATGATCTCGCCGGTCGCGGTGTTGACCGCGGGTGCGGCGGGTGTACGGGACGACAACGCCGCCGCAACAGTCTCCGCGGTGCGGCGTCCGATGCCGGGTACCGCGCAGAGTTCGTCGACGGTGGCGGCCCGGAGCCTCTTCAGCGAGCCGAAGTGCTTGAGCAGCGCCTGGCGGCGAGTCTCGCCGAGGCCCGGGACGGAGTCCAGTTCCCCGGCGGTGAGTCGCTTGGAACGCTTGTTGCGCTGATAGCTGATCGCGAAGCGGTGGGCCTCGTCGCGGACCCGCTGGAGCAGGTAGAGGCCCTCGCTGGAGCGCGGCAGGACGACCGGGTCGTCCTCGCCGGGCAGCCAGACCTCCTCCAGTCGCTTGGCCAGGCCGCACAGCGCGACGTCGTCGATGCCGAGTTCGTCCAGGGCGCGCTTGGCGGCGGCGACCTGCGGCTGGCCGCCGTCGACCACCAGCAGCTGCGGCGGGTAGGCGAAGCGCTTGGGGCGCCCCTCCTCGTCCCGGGCGCCGGTTCCGGCCTCGGGCTCCTCCTCGGGGACGGCCCACTCGCCGGTCTGCTCGCGCTCCTGGAGGTAGCGGCGGAAGCGGCGGCTGATCACCTCGTGCATCGAGCGGACGTCGTCCTGGCCCTCGAAGCCCTTGATCTGGAAGCGCCGGTACTCGCTCTTGCGGGCCAGGCCGTCCTCGAAGACGACCATCGAGGCGACCACGTCCTCGCCCTGGAGGTGGGAGATGTCGTAGCACTCGATCCGCAGCGGGACGGAGTCCAGCTCCAGCGCGTCGGCGATCTCCTGCAGGGCGCGGCTGCGGGTGGTGAGGTCGGAGGCGCGCTTGGTCTTGTGCAGCGCCAGCGCCTGTTGGGCGTTGCGCTGCACGGTGGCCATCAGGTCCTTCTTGTCGCCGCGCTGCGGGATGCGCAGGTCGACCTGGCTGCCGCGCAGGCTGCTGAGCCACTCCCGTACCGGGGCGACCGGTTCGGGCAGGGCCGGGACCAGCACCTCGCGCGGGACGGTCTCGCTGCGTTCGCCGGGAGTGGCCCCGCCGTAGAGCTGTTGGAGGGCGTGCTCGACCAGGCCGGCGGTGTCGACGTCCTCGACCTTGTCGGTGACCCAGCCGCGCTGGCCGCGCACCCGGCCGCCGCGGACGTGGAAGATCTGCACGGCGGCTTCGAGTTCGTCCTCGGCCACGGCCAGCAGGTCGGCGTCGGTGGCGTCGGCGAGCACGATGGCGTTCTTCTCCATCGCGCGCTTGAGGGCGCCGATGTCGTCCCGCAGCCGGGCCGCCTTCTCGTACTCCATCTCCGCGGCGGCCTCCCGCATCTGCTCTTCCAGCCGGCGCAGGTAGTTGCCGGCGCGCCCGGCCATGAAGTCGCAGAAGTCCTCGGCCAGCGCCCGGTGTTCGTCCGCCGAGACCTTGCCGACGCAGGGCGCGGCGCACTTGCCGATGTAGCCCAGCAGGCAGGGCCGGCCGACCTGTCGGGCGCGCTTGAACACGCCGTTGGAGCAGGTGCGGACGGGGAAGACGCGCAGCAGCAGGTCGACCGTCTCGCGGATCGCCCAGGCGTGCCCGTACGGGCCGAAGTAGCGCACGCCCTTCTTGTGCGCCCCCCGCATCACCTGGACCCGCGGGTACTCCTCGTTGAGGGTGACGGCGAGTTCCGGATAGCTCTTGTCGTCGCGGTACTTGACGTTGAACCGCGGGTCGAACTCCTTGATCCAGGAGTACTCCAGCTGGAGCGCCTCGACCTCGGTGCCGACCACGGTCCACTCCACCGAGGCGGCGGTGGTGACCATGGTCGCGGTGCGCGGGTGCAGGCCGGCCAAGTCCTGGAAGTAGGACGACAGGCGCGGGCGCAGGCTCTTGGCCTTGCCGACGTAGATGACCCGGCCGTGGGCGTCACGGAACTTGTAGACGCCCGGGGAGGTCGGGATCGCGCCCGGCGCCGGGCGGTAGGTGCTCGGGTCAGCCATGAGTCCACCGTACCGAGTGCGGTCGGGGCCGCGGGGGCAAGATCAATCGAGAGGCGCTCAACTGCTTCAGCTCGGGGTGACCTTGAGGTTCCCGCCCTCGACCGTGACGGTGTAGGCGGGCAGCGGGCTGGGGGCCGGGCCGTCCTGCACCGCGCCGTCGGCGATGCCGAACCGGCTGCCGTGGCAGGGGCACTGGATCTGCTCCTTCGTGACCTGGTCCACGATGCAGCCGGCGTGGGTGCACTTGGCGCTGAAGGCCTTGTACTGGCCCGCCGTCGGCTGGGTGACCACGATCTTCTGCTCGCGGAAGACCTTGCCGCCGCCCTCCGGGATCGCCGAGGCCGGGCCGAGGTCCACCGGGCCCTTGGGGGCGCTGCTGGAGTCGGAGGAGCCGGCGGAGGAACCGCAGCCGGTGACCGCCACGGTGCCGCCGGCCGCCAGGACGGCCGCAGCCCCGCAGAGCAGGGTGCGGCGGGAGGTGGCGGGGCTGGTCTCGGGGGCCTCGGACATCGGTGCGCTCCTGGCGGTTCGACTGCGGGACGGGCCACGGCTCGGTGGGCCCGTGGAAGTCTATGCGGCACGCGCTCCGCCGCTCCCGGGGTGGGAGCGGCGGAGCGCGAGGCCTACTTCTTGGCGGCGGCCCGCTTGCGCGGCGCCTTCTTGGCGGGGACGGCGACCGGGGCGTCCGCGAAGTCGCTCGGCAGGATGTCCCGCAGGAACTTGCCGGTGTGGCTCTCCGGGACGGCCGCGATCTGCTCCGGGGTGCCCTCAGCGACCACCGAGCCGCCGCCGGAGCCGCCCTCGGGACCCATGTCGACGATCCAGTCGGCGGTCTTGATCACATCGAGGTTGTGCTCGATGACGATCACCGTGTTGCCCTTGTCCACCAGCCCGCTGAGCACCTTGATCAGCTTGCTGATGTCCTCGAAGTGCAGGCCGGTGGTGGGCTCGTCCAGCACGTAGACCGTCCGCCCGGTGGAGCGCTTCTGCAGCTCCGAGGCGAGCTTGACGCGCTGCGCCTCGCCGCCGGAGAGCGTCGGCGCGGACTGGCCGAGCCGGACGTAGCCGAGGCCGACGTCGTTGAGCGTCCTGAGGTGGCGGGCGATCGCCGGAACGGCCTCGAAGAAGCCCAGCGCCTCCTCGATCGGCATGTCCAGCACCTCGGCGATGGACTTGCCCTTGTAGTGCACCTCCAGCGTCTCCCGGTTGTACCGGGCGCCGTGGCAGACCTCGCACGGCACGTAGACGTCCGGCAGGAAGTTCATCTCGATCTTGATGGTGCCGTCGCCGGTGCAGTTCTCGCAGCGGCCGCCCTTGACGTTGAAGGAGAACCGGCCGGGCAGGTAGCCGCGGACCTTGGCCTCCTGGGTCTCCGCGAAGAGCCGGCGGACGTGGTCGAACACCCCGGTGTAGGTGGCCGGGTTGGACCGCGGGGTGCGGCCGATCGGCGACTGGTCGACGTGCACCACCTTGTCCACCAGGTCGGTGCCGGTGATCCGGGTGTGCCGGCCGGGCACGCTGCGGGCGCCGTTCAGCTCCCGGGCGAGGTGGGTGTAGAGGATGTCGTTGACCAGCGTCGACTTGCCGGAGCCGGAGACGCCGGTGATCGCCGTCAGGGTGCCGAGCGGGAAGCCGACCGTGACGTCCTTGAGGTTGTGCTCGCGGGCGCCGTGGACGGTCAGCTGGCGCTTCCGGTCCCGGTCGCGGCGGGCGGCCGGGATCGGGATGGACCGCTTGCCGGAGAGGTACTGGCCGGTCAGCGACTCCTTGTTGGAGAGCAGCTGCTTCAGCGAACCGGAGTGCACCACCTTGCCGCCGTGCTCGCCCGCGCCCGGGCCGATGTCCACCACCCAGTCCGCGGTCTTGATGGTGTCCTCGTCGTGCTCGACCACGATCAGGGTGTTGCCGATGTCGCGCAGCCGCACCAGCGTCTCGATCAGCCGATGGTTGTCCCGCTGGTGCAGGCCGATGGACGGCTCGTCCAGCACGTACAGCACGCCGACCAGGCCGGAGCCGATCTGGGTGGCCAGCCGGATGCGCTGGGCCTCGCCGCCGGACAGGGTGCCGGCCGCGCGGTCCAGGGAGAGGTAGTCCAGGCCGACGTCGACCAGGAACCGCAGCCGCTCGTTGACCTCCTTGAGGACCCGCTCGGCGATCTGCTTGTCCCGGTCGTTGAGCTTCATCGCGCCCAGGAACTCGGCGCAGTCGCTGATCGACATCGACGAGACGTCGGCGATCGACCTGTCCTCGACGGTCACCGCGAGCACCACCGGCTTGAGCCGGGTGCCCTGGCAGGTCGGGCAGGGCACCTCGCGCATGTAGCCCTCGAAGCGCTCGCGGCTGCTGTCGCTCTCCGCCTCGGTGTGCCGGCGCTGGATGAACGGGACGGCGCCCTCGAAGCCGGTGCTGTACGAGCGCTCGCGGCCGAAGCGGTTGCGGTAGCGGACCTGCACCTGGTGCTTGTGCCCGTACAGCAGCGCCTTCTTGGCGCGGGCGGGCAGCCCGGCCCAGGGGATGTCGGTGCGGAAGCCGAGCTCCTCGGCGAGGGCGTCGATCAGGCGCTGGAAGTACTCCTTGGCGTGCCCGGCCGACCACGGGTGGATCGCGCCCTCGTCCAGCGAGCGCTCCGGGTCCGGCACGACCAGCTCCGGGTCGACCTCCATCCGGTTGCCCAGGCCCGAGCAGTCCGGGCAGGCGCCGAACGGCGAGTTGAAGGAGAACGAGCGCGGCTCCAGCTCCTCGAACGACACGTCGTCGTACGGGCAGTAGAGGTGCTCGGAGTACATCCGCTCGCGCTCCGGGTCGTCCTCCGGGAGGTCGACGAAATCGAGCACGACCATGCCGCCGGACAGCCGCAGGGCCGTCTCCACCGAGTCGGTGAGGCGCCGCTTGGCGCTCTCCTTGACGGTCAGGCGGTCGACGACCACCTCGACGGTGTGCTTCTCCTGCTTCTTGAGCTTCGGCGGCTCGGCGAGCTGGATCGTCTCGCCGTCGACACGGGCGCGGGAGTAGCCCTTGGACTGGAGGTCGGCGAAGAGGTCGACGAACTCGCCCTTGCGCTCGCGCACCACCGGGCTGAGCACCTGGAACCGGGTGCCCTCGGTGAGCTCCAGCACCTTGTCCACGATCGCCTGCGGCGACTGCTTGGCGATCGGGCGGCCGCAGTGCGGACAGTGCGGCTTGCCGATCCGGGCGAACAGCAGGCGCAGGTAGTCGTAGACCTCGGTGATGGTGCCGACGGTCGAACGGGGGTTGCGGTTGGTGGACTTCTGGTCGATCGAGACGGCCGGGGAGAGGCCCTCGATGAAGTCCACGTCGGGCTTGTCCATCTGCCCGAGGAACTGCCGGGCGTACGAGGACAGCGACTCGACGTAGCGGCGCTGGCCCTCGGCGAAGATCGTGTCGAAGGCGAGCGAGGACTTGCCGGAGCCGGAGAGGCCCGTGAAGACGATGAGGGAGTCGCGGGGCAGGTCGAGCGAGACGTTCTTGAGGTTGTGCTCGCGAGCACCGCGGACGATGAGGCGGTCGGCCACTGCTTCTGGCGCCTTTCTCCGGGGCGAGATGGCTTGCGGTGAGATTCGGTCTTCTTCCAGGATGCGGCAGCCAGCCTATAGCTCAGACGTTCGAATATCGACTTTGTCCAGCGGAGTCCACCCGAACGAGTGAGACCACCCTCGGGACCGTCCGTACCCGGACCGAAAAAGGCCCTGCTCAGGGCGCGGATTCGGCGATAGCGTCGCCTGGTCAACGAGCGAAGCCCTCCTCGGGCAACGCGCCGTCTCGTACAGAAGGCAGATTCGATGTCCGACTCGCACTCCGCCGCCGCTCTAGCCACCGAGCGACTGAACCTGGTCGAGGCAAGCACCCGGCGCATGCTGGAGACCGTCGCCGGGCTGAAGCCGGAGGCCGTCACCGAACCCTCCGCGCTCCCCGGCTGGACCCGCGGCCACGTGCTGGCCCACATCGCCCGCAACGCCGACTCCCTGGTCAACCTGCTGACCGGCGCCCGCACCGGCACCGACATCCCGCAGTACGCCAGCGAGCAGGCCCGCGACCAGGGGATCGAGGACGGCGCCGGCCGCCCGCTGGACACCCAGCTCGCCGACCTGCGCGAGTCGCACGAGCGCTTCGCCGCGGCCGCCGCGCTGATGACCGACGAGAACTGGGCCGCCGACGTGCGCCACCGCTCCGGCGCCGTCTTCCCGGCCTGCGACCTGCTCTGGAAGCGCCTCGGCGAACTGGAGTACCACCTGGTCGACCTGGACGGCGGCTACTCCCCCGCCGAGTGGCCGGAGGAGTTCGCGGTCACCGAGTTCCACAAGCTCGCGATCAAGCTGCACGGCAGCGAGCTGCCCGCCGTCGAGCTGGTCGCCGAGGACACCGGGGACCGCGGCCTGATCGGCTCGGGCCCCGTCTCGCTGACCGTCGAGGGCCCGCACCGCGCCCTGCTCGCCTGGCTCTCCGGCCGCTCCGACGGCGCGGACCTGCGCCGCACGCCCGACACCGCGCTCCCCCAGCTTCCCCCCATGGGCTGACCGCGCAAGGATGATCCCAGGACCGACACAACGAGGAGCGGACGCATGACGTACCACGGAGCGGTCAAGGTCGGCGGGCCGCCGGACGTGCGGGAGCTGGCCCACCTGATGATCACCAAGGTGGCCGTCGGCCCGTACGACAACAACGCCTACCTGCTGCGCTGCCGGGCCACCGACGAGCAGCTGCTGATCGACGCGGCCGCCGACGCCCCGGTGCTGCTGGAGACCGTCGGGGACGACCTGGAGACGGTAGTCACCACCCACCGGCACCACGACCACTGGGGCGCGCTCGCCGAGGTGGTCGCCACCACCGGCGCCCGCACCGCCGCCGGCCAGCACGACGCCGAGGGCATCGACGTCCCCACCGAGCTGCTGCTCGCCGACGGCGACAAGCTGCGGGTCGGCGACGTCGAGCTGACCGTCCGGCACCTGGTCGGCCACACCCCGGGCGCGATCGTGCTCATCTACGACGACCCGCAGGGCCACCCGCACGTCTTCACCGGCGACTGCCTCTTCCCGGGCGGCGTCGGCAACACCTGGGGCGACCCGGAGGCCTTCGAGACCCTCTTCCGGGACGTCAACGAGAAGATCTTCGACGTCCTCCCGGACGAGGCCTGGATCTACCCCGGCCACGGCAACGACACCACCCTCGGCGCCGAGCGCCCGCACCTCGACGCGTGGCGCGAACGCGGCTGGTGACCCCACCCGGGCCACCCGCAGAACTGAGCCCCGCCGCCGGATTCGCCATCCGGCGGCGGGGCTCAAGCATGTTCGGTTTCCGGTCAGGCGGCGAGCTTCTCGGACTCCTTCTCGGCCTGCTCATGCTGCTTCCTGGAGGCCATCAGGCTGGTCACCGTCGTCACGGCCAGCACCACCACGATGAAGCCCAGCGAGAACGGGATGCCGATCTCCGGGACGTGCGCGCCGGCCTCGTGGGCGGCGTGCAGGACCAGCTTCACGCCGATGAAGCCGAGGATCACCGACAGGCCGTAGCTCAGGTGGACCAGCTTCTTCAGCAGGCCGCCGATCAGGAAGTACAGCTGGCGCAGGCCCATCAGGGCGAAGGCGTTGGCGGTGAAGACGATGTACGGGTCCTGGGTGAGGCCGAAGATGGCCGGGATCGAGTCCAGGGCGAACAGCACGTCCGTGGTGCCGATCGCCAGCATGACGATCAGCATCGGGGTGATCAGCCGGCGGCCGTTCTCCCGGATGAAGAGCTTCGTACCGTGGTACTTGTCGGTCGACGGGAAGCGCTGCGTGATCGACTTGAGCAGGCGGTTCTCCTCGAACTCCTCGTCCTCCTCGTCGGCCCGGGCCTCCTTGACCAGCTTCCAGGCCGTCCAGATCAGGAAGGCGCCGAAGACGAAGAACACCCAGGAGAACTGGGAGACCAGCGCCGCGCCGCCCGCGATGAACACCGCCCGGAGCACCAGGGCGATGATCACACCGAACATCAGCACGCGCTGCTGATAGATCCTGGGCACCGCGAACTTGCCCATGATCAGGATGAACACGAAGAGGTTGTCGACACTGAGCGACTTCTCGGTGATGTAGCCGGCGAAGAACTCGCCCGCCGGCTGCCCGCCGGAGTGCCACCAGAGGTACCCGCCGAAGAGCACTGCCAGCACGACCCAGACGGCCGTCCAGATCCCGGCCTCCTTGATCGAGACCTCGTGCGGCTTGCGCCCCCCGATGAAGAAGTCGGCCACCACCAGTGCGATCAGCACACCGATCGTGGTGACCCACATGGTTACGGAAACGTCCATGACTGCTCCTCCGGCAGCTAGGCGAGACAGGTCGTCACTGCCGGAGGTCTCTTCCGCCCATCGGGCCAGCGCCCCGGGGCGCCACGACGGGCACCCGTGATGACGGGGTCGGCTGTCGAGGAATACTCCCCTCCGCTGCCATCGAGAGTAACAGGGAGGGCAAGGAAAGGTAAAGAAGGTAAAGGATCGTCAGAGGAACGGCTCGATCGCCGGCAGCAGGTCCTGGAAGGTCCGTCCCTTGGCCGGGGCGCCGATCGCCTGCATCTCCCAGCCGCCGCTGCCGTCCCGGACCACCTTCGCCATGATCTGCCCGGTGTGCGGCCCGCCGCCCGCCAGCTCGTACCGGGCCAGCTCCACCCCGGTGGTCTCGTCCAGCAGCCGGCAGTGCGCCCGGCTCACCTCGGCGAAGGTCTGCCCGGTGTACGAGCTGACCGTGAACACCACCTGGGTGATGTGCGCCGGCACGTGCAGCAGGTCGACGAGGATCGCCTCGTCGTCCTCGGCGCCGGAGCCGCCCTCCAGGTTGTCCCCGGTGTGCCGCACCGAGCCGTCGGTGGACTCCAGGTGCTGGAAGAACACCACGTCGGACGGGGTCTTCTCGGCGTACAGCAGTGCCGAGGCGTCCAGGTCGATCTTCCTGGTCCGGCTGCCGAACAGGCCCCGCTTGGGGGCGGCCTGCCAGCCGAGCCCCATCCGGACCACGGTCAGGGTGCCGCCCGCCCCCTTCTGGAGGCTGACCCGCTGCCCTTTGGCAAGGTTCACCGACACGACGTTGTCCTCTCTGCCGGCCACGCGGTCACACCCGCACGGCTCCCGGTGGAACACCCCGTCGCCGTCCCCCGGCTGAGGCCCCCTCTGCAAGACGGCCCGCAACCCCGTCCCGAGGGCGCGATGCCGCAGGCCAGCCTAGGGCCTGCGACACCCCCGCCTCCTCCGGGTTACCCGGTTTGTGGCAAGGCTGAGACACCGCCGGGCTTGACCGGTGCGAGAACCGGCCAAGCCCGACGCACCGGCAGACAGGTCAGGCCACACCGGCCTCGCGCATCTGCCGCAGCTCCTTCTTCAGCTCCTTCACCTCGTCGCGCAGCCGCGCCGCGACCTCGAACTGGAGATCGGCGGCGGCCGTGTGCATCCGGTCGGTCATCTCCTGGATCAGGTCCGCCAGCTCGGCGGCCGGCAGCGACTTGGCGGGCTTGCGCTCCGAGCCCAGCATCGGCACCGGGGCCTTGCCGCCCTTCTGGCCCGCGCCGCGGTAGCCGGTGGAGAGCAGCTCGTCGGTGTCGACGTCCTCGCGGGCGAGGGTGTCCAGGATGTCGCCGATCTTCTTCCGCAGCGGCTGCGGGTCGATCCCGTGCTCCTTGTTGTAGGCCTGCTGGACGGCCCGGCGGCGGTTGGTCTCCTCGATCGCCTTCTCCATCGAGGGGGTGATCCGGTCCGCGTACATGTGGACCTGGCCGGAGACGTTACGGGCGGCGCGGCCGATCGTCTGGATGAGGGAGGTGCCGGAGCGCAGGAAGCCCTCCTTGTCCGCGTCCAGGATCGCCACCAGCGACACCTCGGGCAGGTCCAGGCCCTCGCGCAGCAGGTTGATGCCGACCAGCACGTCGAACCGGCCCGCGCGCAGCTCGCGCAGCAGCTCGACCCGGCGCAGGGTGTCCACGTCGCTGTGCAGGTACCGGACCCGGATGTCCAGGCCGAGCATGTAGTCGGTGAGGTCCTCGGCCATCTTCTTGGTCAGCGTGGTGACCAGGACGCGCTCGTCCCGCTCCACCCGCTTGCGGACCTCGTGCACCAGGTCGTCGATCTGGCCCTCGGTCGGCTTGACGATCACCTCGGGGTCGATCAGGCCGGTCGGGCGGATGATCTGCTCGACCTGGCCGTCGCCGCGGGACAGCTCGTACGGGCCGGGCGTCGCCGACAGGTAGACCGTCTGATCGATCCGCCCCAGGAACTCCTCCCACTTCAGCGGGCGGTTGTCCATCGCGGACGGCAGCCGGAAGCCGTGCTCGACCAGGGTGCGCTTGCGCGAGGCGTCGCCCTCGTACATCGCGCCGATCTGCGGGACGGTGACGTGCGACTCGTCGATGACCAGGAGGAAGTCCTCCGGGAAGTAGTCCAGCAGGGTGTTCGGCGGGGAGCCGGGCTCGCGGCCGTCGAAGTGCATCGAGTAGTTCTCGACGCCCGAGCAGGTGCCGATCTGGCGCAGCATCTCGATGTCGTAGGTGGTGCGCATGCGCAGCCGCTGGGCCTCCAGCAGCTTGCCCTGCTTCTCCAGCTTGGCGAGCGTCTGCTCCAGCTCCTGCTCGATGCCGGTGATCGCCCGCTCCATGCGCTCGGGGCCGGCCACGTAGTGCGAGGCGGGGAAGACGTAGATCTGCTCGTCCTGGCTGATGATCTCGCCGGTGAGCGGGTGCAGGGTGTAGAGCGCCTCGATCTCGTCGCCGAACATCTCGATCCGGACGGCGAGCTCCTCGTAGACCGGGAAGATCTCGATGGTGTCGCCGCGGACCCGGAAGGTGCCCCGGGTGAAGGCCACGTCGTTGCGCGCGTACTGGATGTCCACGAAGCGGCGCAGCAGCACGTCGCGGTCGATCTCCTGGCCGACCTTGAGCGGGACCATCCGGTCCACGTACTCCTGCGGGGTGCCGAGGCCATAGATGCAGGAGACGGAGGCGACCACGATCACGTCGCGGCGGGTGAGCAGCGAGTTGGTCGCCGAGTGCCGCAGCCGCTCGACCTCCTCGTTGATCGAGGAGTCCTTCTCGATGTAGGTGTCCGTCTGCGGGACGTACGCCTCGGGCTGGTAGTAGTCGTAGTACGAGACGAAGTACTCGACCGCGTTGTTCGGCAGCAGCTCGCGGAACTCGTTCGCCAGCTGCGCGGCCAGCGTCTTGTTCGGCGCCATCACCAGGGTGGGGCGCTGCAGCTTCTCGATCATCCAGGCCGTCGTGGCCGACTTGCCGGTACCGGTGGCACCGAGCAGCACGACGTCCTTCTCCCCTCCCCTGATCCGCCGCTCCAGCTCGGCGATCGCCGTCGGCTGGTCACCGTTCGGCTGGAAGGGACTGACGACCTCGAAGGGCGCCACGGACCGCTCAATACTCGTGATGGGTCGCACGAGTCCACCGTACGACCCACGACTGACAACCGTGGCCGCTTCGCTCAGGCCGCGTGCGCCTCGAACCTCATGGCGGGCTGGCGGCCCCCGCCCTCGAAGACGTTCACCCCAGCTTCTCGCTGTCCCGGGCCAGGGCGACCAGGCGGGAGACGGCCCGCAGGTACTTCTTGCGGTAGCCGCCGCGCAGCATGTCCTCCGGGAAGACCTGGTCGAAGGGCAGGCCGGAGGCGGTGATGGGCAGCTCGCGGTCGTACATCCGGTCGGCCAGGACGACCAGGCGCAGCGCGGTGGACTGGTCGTCGACCTGGTGCACGCCGCGCAGGCAGACCGCGGTGACGTCGTCCAGCAGCGCGCCGTAGCGGCTGGGGTGGACGGCGGAGAGGTGGGCCAGCAGGGCGTCGAAGTCGTCCAGCGAGGCGCCCGGGGTGCGGGCGGCGACGGTCTCGACGGTCTCGTCGGTGTACGGCGGCGGGGCGTCGGGCAGGCCGCGGTGGCGGTAGTCCTGGCCGTCGATCCGCATCGGGCGGAAGTGCGCGGACAGGCCCTGGATCTCGCGCAGGAAGTCGGCGGCGGCGAAGCGGCCCTCGCCGAGCTTCTCCGGCAGGGTGTTCGAGGTGGCGCACAGCTTGACGCCGTTCTCGACCAGGCGGCCGAGCAGCGTGGAGACCAGCACGGTGTCGCCCGGGTCATCCAGCTCGAACTCGTCGATGCACAGCAGCGTGTGCCCGGAGAGGGTCTGGACGGCCTGCTGGAAGCCGAGCGCGCCGACCAGGTTGGTCAGCTCGACGAAGGTGCCGAAGGCCTTCGGGCCGGGGGCGGCGTGCCAGAGCGAGGCGAGCAGGTGGGTCTTGCCGACGCCGTAGCCGCCGTCGAGGTAGACCCCGGCGGGGCCGGTGGGCGCGGGGGCGGAGCGGCGGAACCAGCTGCGCTTGGGTGCAGAACCGTTTCCTCGCGCGAGGGTGCCCGCGAACTGCTCCAGCACCTGCACGGCCTCGTACTGGCTGGGCTGGGTCTGGTCCGGGATGTACGTCCCGAAGCTCACGTCGGCGAACCGGGGCGGCGGGACCATCTCGGCGACCAGCCGCTCGGCGGGCACGACGGGGCGGCGGTCGGTGAGCGCGATCGGGTTGCCGGCCGGGCTCGCGGCGGCTATGGACTCGGTCGCGGTGGCGGGGCGGGAGGGTGCGGGCACATCAGTAGAGGGTACGCCTGGTCTCTGCGGCCTCCGAACCGCCTCCGAACCGCCTCCGGACCGCCTCCGAACGGCCCTCGGTGGAACACTGAGGGCATGCAACAGTTGATCAGCCCGCTGGGTGCGCCGGTCGCCGATCCGGCCGCGCTGGAGTCGCTCGCCGCCGTCTACGCGTACCCCGACCAGGTGAATCAGGGGCACCCCTGGCTGCGCGCCAACATGGTGGCCGGACTGGACGGCGGGGCGAAGCTGGAGGGCCTGTCCGAGGGCCTGTCCGGCGACGCCGACAAGCGGATCTTCGGTGTGCTGCGCGCCCTGTCGGACGTGGTGCTGGTGGGCGCCGAGACGGTCCGCGCGGAGGGTTACCGTCCGGCCCGGGCCCGTCGGGAGTTCGCGGCGGCGCGGGCGGCGGCGGGGCAGGCCCCGGCCCCGGCGATCGCGATCGTGAGCCGCTCGCTGGACCTCGACCTGAGTGCACCGCTGTTCGCGGAACCGCTGGTCAGGACGGTCGTGATCACCGTCGAGGACGCCCCCGAGGAGCGCCGCCGGGCGGTCGCCGAGGTGGCCGACCTGGTGCTCGCCGGGCGGGGTTCGGTGGACCTGCGGGCGGGTGTGGCGGCCCTGGTGGAGCGGGGCTGGACCCGTCTGCTGAGCGAGGGCGGCCCGCGGCTGCTGGGACAGCTCGCGGCGGCGGGCCTGCTGGACGAGCTGTGCCTGTCGCTGGCCCCGTTGATCACGGGCGGCGACGCGCCGCGCATCGTCCACGATGCGCAAATGCCTGACGTGCAACGGATGCGGCTGGTCTCATTGATCGAGCAGAAAGGATTCCTCTTCACCCGCTACCTGCGTCACCTGGGTTCGGATGACCCCGTGACCCCCCGATCGTGATCCCGTTATGCGATGCCGGGGCCTGGGGGCCGGCCACTGGAAGGGACTCACGTGTTCAAGACGGTACTGATGATCGAAAAGGCTCTCTCGGACGCGGACGTGGAGCTCGTCACGACGCTCCACAGCGACGAGAAGGTGTCCTTCGTCGTCCTGATGCAGCCGCGCGGCAAGCAGGACGAACTGCTGCGGGCGCTCGACGACGTCGCCCTCGGCCACCTCGACAAGGTGGTGCACGAGCACGACGAATCCGAGAGCGGCCCGACCCTGGCCGGCGAATCGCTCGAGCACAGCCTGCGCCACCTGCGCCGGGCCGGGGCCGAGGCGGCCGGCGAACTGGTCGAGGACAAGCCGCTGGAGCGGCTGCGCGCGGTGGTCGAGGAACAGCGCGCGGACGAAGTGGTGGTGCTCACCTCACCGCACTTCGTGGAGGAGTTCTTCCATCGCGACTGGGCCTCCCAGGCCCGGCACAAGGTGGGGGTCCCGGTGCTGAGGCTGTTCGCCAGCGACTCCTAGCTCCGCGCGCCCGTGGTGCAGAATCGTCCTTGCGGTCCGCCCGCGAGGACGATTCGCACATCGCCGGACCCGCCTGCCCACCAGCCCCCGCCCGTACGGAGCACACGCCTTGAACGACGCCGCGCACGACCTGCACGCCCCGCACTTCATCGGCATCGGCGGCGCCGGGATGTCCGGCCTGGCGAAGATCCTCGCAGTGCGCGGTGCCAGCGTCTCCGGCAGCGACTCCAAGGAGTCCGAGACCGTCCTCGCGCTGCGCGCCCTCGGCGCGACGGTGCACGTGGGCCACGCCGCCGAGCACGTGCCGGACGGCACCAGCTGCGTCGTCGTCTCCAGCGCGATCCGCGCCGACAACCCGGAGCTGGCCGCCGCCCACGAGCGAGGCATCCCGGTGGTGCACCGCTCCGACGCGCTGGCCGCGCTGATGGGCGGCCGCCGGGCGCTGGCGGTCGCCGGCACCCACGGCAAGACCACCACCACCAGCATGCTCGCCGTCGCCCTCGGCGAGCTGGGCCTGGAGCCGTCCTACGCGATCGGCGGCGACCTCGACGCCCCCGGCTCCAACGCCCACCACGGCGCCGGCGAGATCTTCGTCGCCGAGGCCGACGAGAGCGACCGCAGCTTCCACAAGTACGCGCCCGAGGTGGCGATCGTGCTCAACGTGGAGCTGGACCACCACGCCAACTACGCCTCGATCGAAGAGATCTACGAGTCCTTCGAGACCTTCGTCGGCCGGATCACCCCCGGCGGCACCCTGGTGGTCTCCGCCGACCACGACGGCGCCCGCGAGCTGACCGCCCGGGTCGCCGCCCGCGAGGGGCTGAACGTGGTGACCGTCGGCTCCGCCGAGGACGCCGACGTGCGCGTCCTGTCGGTGGTCGCCCACGGCATGACCAGCGAGGTCACCGTGCTGCTGGACGGCGCCGAGCTGGCCTTCACCGTCTCGGTGCCCGGCCGGCACTACGCCCACAACGCGGTCGCCGCGCTGGCCGCCGGCGTCGCGCTGGGCGTCCCGGCCGCCGACCTGGCCAAGGCGATCGGCGCCTACACCGGCGTGCGCCGCCGCCTGCAGCTCAAGGGCGAGGAGTCCGGCGTCCAGGTGATCGACTCCTACGCCCACCACCCGACCGAGATGACCGCCGACCTGGAGGCGATCCGCGAGGGCCTGGACGGCGAGGGCCGCGTCCTGGTGGTCTTCCAGCCGCACCTGTTCAGCCGCACCCAGCAGCTCTCCGAGGAGATGGGCCGGGCCCTCGCGCTGGCCGACGCCTCGGTGGTGCTGGACATCTACCCGGCCCGCGAGGACCCGATCCCGGGCGTGACCAGCGAGCTGATCATCGACGCCGCCCGCCGGGCCGGCGCCGACGTCACCGCCGAGCACGACTTCGCCGCCGCCCCCGCCCTGCTGGCCGGGCTGGCCCGCCCGGGCGACCTGCTGCTCACCATGGGCGCGGGCGACGTCACCAACCTCGGGCCCGAAATTCTGAAGCACCTCGCGAACGTTGCCTCCAACGTCTGACGTACGCCGAGCGGGAGTCGTGATGAGCTACGAGATCCAGAAGTCCGAGGCCGAGTGGCGCGCCCAGCTCAGCCCCGAGGAGTACCACGTCCTCCGCGAGGCGGGCACCGAGCGCCCGTTCGTCGGCGAGTACACCGACACCAAGACGGTCGGCGTCTACAGCTGCCGGGCCTGCGGGGCGGAGCTGTTCAGCTCCGAGACCAAGTTCGACAGCCACTGCGGCTGGCCCTCGTACTACGCGCCGCTGGCCGAGGACCGGGTCGAGTACATCGAGGACGACTCGCTCGGCATGCGCCGGGTCGAGGTGCGCTGCGCCCGCTGCGGCGGGCACCTGGGGCACGTCTTCGAGGGCGAGGGCTACGGGACGCCGACCGACCAGCGGTATTGCATCAACAGCATCTCGCTGACGCTGCGGCCGGCCGAGTAGGGCGGACGGCGGAAGGCCCGGACGATCGTCGTCCGGGCCTTCCGGCTATCCGGCCAGCGGCGCGAAGCGGACCGGCAGGTGCACCAGGGCGCGGTGAAAGGGGCCCGGGCGCCAGAGCAACTCCCCCGCCGGGGTGGCCAGTTCGAGGTCGCTGAGCCGGCTGGTCAGCTGCTCGATCGCGGTGATCGCGATCAGCAGGGCCGGGTCGCGGGCCGGGCAGGCGTGCGGGCCGGCCGCCCAGGCCAGGTGGGCGCTCTCGCCGCTGCGCAGCTCGGTGCCGTCGGTGGGCGGCGCGGCCTGGGAGTTGGCGGCCGCGTACGAGACCAGCACCAGCGAGCCGGCCCTGATCTCCCGGCCGTGGAAGGTGATGTCGTAGCGCGGGTAGTGGGCGGAGAGGTTGGCCATCGGCGGCTCGTGCCAGAGCACCTCGTCGATCGCCTGGTGGGCGGTCATCGCGCCGCCGAACAGCGAGCCGGCGTAGCGGGCGTCGGTGAGCAGCCGCAGCAGGGCGTTGCCGATCAGGTTGGTGGTCGGCTCGTGCCCGGCGATCATGGTCAGGGTGATCTGGCGGATCACCTCCTCGTCGTCCAGCGCGACCGGGTGGGTGACGAACCAGGAGGCGAGGTCGTTACGGGGGCGCTCGCGCCGCTCGGCGACCATCCCGGTGACCACCCCGACGAGTTCCCCGTACGCGGCGCCGGCCCGTTCGGTGGACTCGATCAGCCCGGTGATCGCGGCCACCACCCGGGCTCGCTGCTCCTCGGGCACGCCGAACCAGGTGGTGAGCACGAAGGCGGGCAGCCGGCGGGCGTACTCGGCGATCAGGTCGGCGCGGCCGACCGCGGCGAACCCGTCGATCAGCTGGTGGGCGGCTTCGGCGACCTGGCGCTGCAGTCGGTGCGGCTCGAACAGGGCGAGGCCGTCGGTGATCACCACGCGGTAGCGGGCGTGGGTCCCGCCGTCGCTGAACAGGGCGGTGGGGCGGTAACCGAGCACCGGCAGCAGCGGGGAGTCCGGCGGGACGGTCCGCTGCCAGTCGCGGGGGTCCTTGGAGAAGGTGTCGGTGTCGCGCAGCAGGTCCAGGGCGGCCTGGTAGTCGGTGACCAGCAGGGCGTCCACGCCGGGCGCGATCTCCACCGGGGCGACGGCGCCGTGGCGGCGCAGCCGCTCGTACACCAGCTGGGGGTCGGCGGCGAAGACCGGGCCGTAGATCGGGGTCGGGCGGGTCTCGACGGTCACGAGCCCTCCCGGGCGGCGGTGGCGGCGGGCAGGGTGTCGAGGACGTGCTCGGCCAGGGCGATCAGCGCGTCGAGGCTGCTCCCGCGCTCGCGGGCGTCGCAGTGCAGCAGCGGGGTGGCGGCGTGCAGGTCCAGGTGGGTGCGCAGCACCTCGACCGGGTGGTCCGGGGAATCCGGGAAGCGGTTGACCGCCACGGCGTACGGCAGACCCTGCTCCTCGACCATGTCCATGATCTCGAAGGAGTCGGCCAGCCGGCGGGTGTCGGCGAGCACCAGGGCGCCCAGCGCGCCGCGGGCGACGTCCTGCCAGAGCGGGAAGAAGCGGCGCTGGCCCGGGGTGCCGAACATGTAGAGCACCAGGTTGCCGGGCAGGGTGAGCCGGCCGAAGTCGACCGCGACGGTGGTGGTGGACTTCTCGGGCAGGCCCGCCAGGTCGTCCACCGGCCGCCCGGACTCCGTCATCGCCTCCTCGGTGTGCAGGGTGGCGATCTCGGAGAGGGTGCGGATCAGCGTGGTCTTGCCGACCCCGAACGGGCCGGCGACCACCAGTTTCATCAGCGTCTGGTCCCGGTCGGGCAGGTAGCCCACCCGGCTCGGCCGCCCCTCGGGGGAGCCGGCCCGGTCACCGGAGCGCACGGAGTCCAACGAGGAGCCTCTCGACGATGGAACGGTCGGTCTGCTGGGCACGCGGGATCGGCGCGCGGGCGTGCAGGCAGCCTGCCTCGACCAGATCGGCCGCGAGGAAGACCGTGGCGCTGACCGGCAGGCGCAGGTGCGCGGCGGCCTCCACCACGGTCAGCGCGCCGGGGCGCAGCAGTTCCCAGAGCCGGCGGTGTTCGGGTTCGAGTCCGGTCGGCGGTTCGACGCGGTCGGCGAACAGCACGGTCAGCCGCTCGAAGCCCTCGGTGCCGGGGCGGCTGCGGCCGCCGGTGGCCAGGTAGGCGGGCACCATCCGCCTGCGGGGGACGGCACTCATGCGCCCGCCTCGCTGCGCTCGGCAGGGGCATTCGCCCACACGCACCTCTTGATGATGAGCTCGCACCGCTCGCTCATGCGCCCACCTCGCCGCGCTCGGCAGGGGCATTCGCCCACACGCACCTCTTGATGATGAGCTCGCACCGCTCGCTCATGCGCGCCTCTCGATGATTCGCTCGCTCATGACCCTGCGGTGGGGTCCTGCCGCCGGGACGGGCTGGCGAGCGCGCGGCCCAGGGCGGCGACCTGGAGCTGCATCTGGTAAGCCACGTTGCCGAGTTGGGCGTCCGGGGCGGTGAACACGGCGAGCGAGGTGTTCTCCCCGGCCGGGACGACGACGGCGTAGCCGAGGTCGGACTCCACCACGGTCTGGGCCAGTCGAGGCCGCTCGGCGTCGGTGAAGGCGGTGGTGAAGGCGCGGGCGGCGGCGTGCACGGTGGCGGTCATCGCGGCGACCCGCTCGGCGGAGGCCCGGCCGAGGCCGTCGGAGGCGGCCTCGACGAGTCCGTCACCGGTGGCGACGACCGCGTGCAGCACCCCTGGCAGCTCCAGCAGCGGGTTCAGCACCCAGGAGATCTCGTCGGTGGCGTTCGGGCTGGGCGAGTTGCTCACTGCTCGGCTCCTTCTAAGGTCGGGCCGGTGGTGCGGTCACCGGTGGTGCCGGGTTCGTCCGGTACGGCGCTCTCGCGGGCGGCCCGCGCCACGACGGCCCGGCCGGAGCCGGTGCCCTGCTGGAGCGCCTGCCAGTGGGCGGCGGCCCGCTCGGCGGTGCGGTGGTTCGGTTCGGCCCCGGGCCCGCCGGTCGCGTCGGTGGACGCGCCGGTCGGCTCCCCGGCGGGCTGCTCGGCCGCCGGCGGACGGCGGCGGCGCCGGGTGGGCAGACCGCTGCCGTCGCCGGTCCGGACCGCGGCCGGGTCGGGGTCGTGGTCGGTGTCAGGGTCGAGGGCGGTGTCAGGGCCGGGGTTGGGCAACGCGTGGATGGCCGGCGCCGGGAGCGGGCCGGGCTGGTTGTGGCGGTCGTCGAGCACCGGCCCGTCCTGCTCGTCGGCATCGCGCATCGGCGGCACGGCCAGGACCGTGGGCGCCAGGACCGTGGGCGCCGGAGCCGGGCCGCCGCCGGCCCGCAGCGGCAGCGGGGTGAGCACCGACAGCGGCTGCTCCTCGCCCACCACCGTCACCAGCGCGGCCGGGATCCGCAGGATGGTCCGCATGCCGCCGTACGGCGAGGGCTCGATGTGGCAGGTGAAGCCGTACTGCCGGGCCAGCTTGCCGACCACCGCGAAGCCGGTCCTGGGCGGGTTGCCGAGCTCGGTGAGCAGCACGTCCGGCGGGCCGGCCAGCAGACGGCGGGCCCGGCGCAGCTGGTCCTCGTCCATGCCGATGCCGCTGTCGTCGGTGATCACCAGCGCGCCGCGACCGCCCTGCTGGACGGTGACCGGCACGTCGGTCTCCGGGGGGGAGTAGGCGGTGGCGTTGGCGAGCAGTTCGGCGATCGCGATGGCGACCGGCTCGGCGGCCCGGGCAACCACCGCGAGCCGCTGCTCCCGCAGGTGGTTGGCGACCTTGATCCGGGCGTAGCCGGGCACCCGGGAGAGCGCGCCGACCACCACCTCGGTGAGCGGGGAGTCGGTGCGGGCCAGGCCCGGCCAGGCCTCGCAGAGCACGGCGACGGTCTGGATCCGGCGCAGCGCGACCTCGTTGCGGAAGTCGACCTCCAGCAGCCGGGGGTCGTCGTTGTCGTGCTGGAGCTGCTGGACCAGGCTCTGGATCTGGTAGAGCAGGGTCTGGATCCGGGAGGTGGCGCCGCGCATGGCGGCCCGGGCGGCGGCGTCGACCCGTTCGCGCTCGTCGGCGAGGGCGGCGGTGGCGGCGTCCAGGACGGACTGCAGGGCTCGGACGGCCTCGGCTCCGACGGCCTCCGGGTCGAGCGGGCCGACCAGCGGGGCGTTGGCGTGCGTCAGGCGTACGGCTGTGGCGGCGACCCGCTCCTGGGCGAGGTGGCCGATCTCGGCGAGCAGGGCGGCGGCGTGCTGCTCGGCGGTGGCGAGCCGGCGTTCGGCCTCCTCGGCCCGGGTGGTCGCGGCGGCGCCCCGCTGCTCGGCCTCCCGCACGGCCTCCTGCGCCTCCCGGGCCTGTCGCTCGGCGGCCCGGTGGCGTTCCCCGGCCCGGCGGGCCTCCTCGACGGAGTGCCGCACGGCCTCCTGGGAGTCGCGCAACTCCTGTTCGACGCGGGCGAGTCGGGCCTCGGCGGCCCGGGCGCGCTCCTCGCCGTGGTCGCGGGCGGTCTCGGCGGCCGTCGCCCGGGCGATGGCGCGGGCCCGGCCACGGGAGAGCACGACCGTGGCCGCGGCGGCGACCAGCACCAGGGCGATCAGCGCGATCTGCATCGAAGTCCTCGGGTGTCCTGGCCGGCTGGCGCCTGGGCCGCGGGGGGTCAGTTCCGGCCGGAGCGCGGGCGCGGGACGCGGGCGGTTTCTTCGGCCAGTTCGCGGGCCACCAGGGCGACCTGGCCCATCGACTCCAGGATGCCGGGCTTGGCGGAGCCGTCCAGGTGCCGGTACTCGGCCGCGACGGTGAGCACCAGCCGCTCGGGCAGGCCGAGTTCGGGGTGGCGCTGCTCGGCGATCACCCGCCGGGCGGCGTCCAGTGCGGGTATCCCGGCGCCGTGCAGGGCGTGGGCGCGCTCGCGGACGTAGTCGAGGTAGCCGATGTGCCGGCGGACGCCGTCGCGGTCGAGCACCGGGCCGTGGCCGGGGACGAAGATCTCGGCGCCGGTGGCGAGGGCCTGCTCGCAGGCGCCGATGACGTTCGCCAGCGGGCCGGCCCAGTGCGAGGGGTGGTCGCCGGGCTGCTCGGGGGTCGAGGAGAAGACCACGTCGCCGGTGAACACCGCGCGCTGGTGCGGGAGGTGGACCATCAGATCCCCACCCGTGTGGGCGGCGGGCAGGCTGGTGATCTGGACCGGGTGGCGGCCGACCTTGAGCTCCAGCTCGCCGGTGAAGACGGTGTCCGGGTGCACCGCCTCGGTCTCGGACCAGTCGAAGCGACCGAAGTGCTCCCGCAGGTAGCCGCCGAGCGGGGAGTCCGGGTCGCTGTTGGCGATCAGCGCGTGCTGCTGCTGCGGGGAGGGCTCCCAGTGGATGTGGTCCAGCGCCTCGCGGGTGGCGATCACCTCGGCGTCCGGGAGCACCCCGGCGCCCCACAGGTGGTCGCCGTTGGCATGGGTGACGACCACTCGGTCGATCTCCACCCCGGTCGGCAGCAGGCGTCGGCTCGCGGTGAGGAACTCCCCGGCCAGCGACGGGTCGTACGGGGTGTCGATCCAGAGCGCGGTGGTCTCCGAGACCAGCAGGCCGCAGTTGGCCAGGCCCCAGCCCCGCTTCGGGGGGAGCCACACGTACAGGTCCTCGGCAATCGCGCTCACGTTCGCACGGTTGATCGTCATGCGCGCGATTATGCCCACCTTGCGCCGGGAGTGGGGTAAAACCTGCGCGGACGGCCGGAGTTCATGCCCCAGTCCCTCCCGGGCTGTCCGGTTTCGCGCCGCATGGTCGAGACCAATCGTCTCAGGTCTCGGGACGACCGGTGGACACCTCGCCCCGGAACCCCGACGGGACGTCGGACCGGGGTGAGGGCAGGACGCGGCAGACCTCGACGGTGACGTCCACGGTGTCCAGACCGATCACCCGCCCCTCCACCGCGACGAACCCCTTCTCCCCCGAGCGGAACAGTGCCGCCAACGGCGAGTTCCGGCTCGCCGCGGTCAGCGCCTCCACCGCCATCGCGGAGCCGAAGGCGAACACCCCGCACAGCACGATGCACGGCGCGTGCCGGGGCGTACGGGTGACGAAGATGAAGCCGTGGTCGCGGATCAGCTCCCCGGCCGGGCTGTACAGCGCCTCGAAGGTCATCCCGCCCCAGCGGGCGCGGGCCTCGTCCGGGTACTCGATGGCGAAGTCCGGGAACACCGCGTCCAGCACGCCCGCGGAGTAGGAGTTGACGCTCGGACCGCCGATCGAGAAGGTCGGCATCCGTGGATCCTGGGCACCGGCCACCACCAGTTCGATGGTGGCCTTCCGGTTGACCTTCCGCAGCAGGTCGGTGAGCTCCGCTATCGCCCTGGCCTCGGCCATCGGCACGAACAGCACGTTCTTCGGCCCGCGGCTGGTGAGCTGGCAGCCGTCCGTGGTGAACGCGAACTCCGCCACCTCAAGGCTCGGCGTGATGATCTGCACCCGGCTGTACGGCGCCAGCAGCACCCGCAGGAAGCCGTACCGCAGGAACAGCCTGGTCCGGGCGAGGGAACGGGCCGCGAGGAAACCGATCACCGCCGGAACCGATGCGATCAGCACCTGGAGAAGGATCTCCATATCATCCCCCCGGAGGAAGACTCGACCACGAACTGTGCGCCCTGGTTAAGTCCCCGCCCGTGGCCGAAAATACCCCCCTTGCGGCGATTCCGGCCGTCAGGATCACCGCACGTGGACTACTTCAAGCGCTTGATCCCCTTGCGCTCCCCCGCACAGCGCTCGTACCCGAGCCACGCGTTGACCGCCAGCATCGGCGCGTTGGTGATGTCGTTGCTGGTGTACGCGCTCCGGTAGCCGGCCGCCGCAGCGAGCCGCAGCGACTCCAGCTTGGCCAGCTTGGCCAGACCGCGGCCGCGGAACTCCCGGCGGCAGGCGGTGAACGCGGACCAGTAGCGGTCCACCCCGTCGGTCTGCGCCATGGTGAACGCGGCCGGCTCACCGTCCACCACCGCGACGACGGTCAGTCCCAGGTCCAGGTCCGGTCGGGCCCAGTCGCCCCGCAGCCACTCCTCGTACTCCAGGGCGTCCATCGGCACCTCCCCGGGCTCGTCCCGGATGGCGTCCGCCTCCACCAGGAACAGCGGGCGCGGATCGTCCGCCCAGTCCGTGGCCGGGCGCAGCTCGACACCGGCCGGCCGGACCGGCGCCTGGGGCAGTGGCAGCGTCAGGTCCCTCCCGCCGAACTGCGCCTCGCGCCCGATCTCGTAGCCCCGGGCGGTGGCGAAGGCCAGCGAACCGGGCACGTCGTCCAGCCAGCTGTGCAGCTCGGCCACCCCGTACCCGGCCAGGTGCCGTTCGGCCGCGGCCAGCAGTGCGGTGGCCGCGCCGCGCCGCCGGAACTCCGGCAGCACGCTGCCGTTGGCGTAGCCGACGCCGGTGGTCGTCGTCCCCAGCACCAGGCCGCAGCGCACCGCGCCGACCACCCGGCCGTCCAACTCGGCCACGAAGGTGCGGAAGTGCTGGTCGGGATTCTGCTGGGCGTTCAGCCAGAGCAGGGCCTCGGCGGTCATCACCAGGTGCTCGCGCCCGGCCCGGTGGGCGGTGGCCACCGCCTCGGCGTCGGCGGGGCGGAAGTCACGGATCGTCGGTTCGGTCGAAGTCATGGGTTCGCACGCTATCCGCGCCGGCCCGTCGCCGCCTCCGATTTTCCCGCCGCCGGGCCACCCCACCTGCGGGGTTGCCCCGGGCCGGGGACTAAAGTCCGTCAGCACCAGGACGGCAAGCTCAAATAATGCTCTGAGAAGACCGGGTGAGGCTTGGCAGCCACCCCGCCCGGGGACATCCTCAGCAGCACGGCCGCGCGGTCCTGGCGACGACGCCCGCACCGCCCGACGGCCTCCCCGTCCAGCCCTCCGAAGGGGGCGAACCGATGACTTCCCCTGCCCTGGACCTGCCCGGCTCCGCCACCGCCACCCGGCTCGGCGTGGGCCTCGGCTGGCGCACCGAGATCGACACCGTGGTCGAGCGCCAACCCGGCCTGGACTGGGTCGAGGTGGTCGCCGAGAACATCTGCGCCGACCACCTGCCCACCTCGCTCACCGTCCTGCGCGAGCGCGGCGTCACCGTCGTCCCGCACGGCGTCGGCCTCGGCCTCGGCGGCGCCGACCTGCCCGACCCCGCCCGGCTCGGCAAACTCGCCGGGGCGGCGCTGGCACTCGGCTCCCCGCTGGTCACCGAGCACCTGGCCTTCGTTCGGGCCGGCGGCCTGGAGGCCGGCCACCTGCTGCCCGTCCCCCGCACCCGGGACTCCCTGCGGGTGATCGCCGAGAACGTCCGGATCGCCCAGGAGCAGCTGCCGGTGCCGCTCGCCCTGGAGAACATCGCCGCCCAGCTCGCCTGGCCGGACGACGAGTTCACCGAGGGCGAGTTCCTCGCCGAACTGGTCGAGCGCACCGGCGTCCGGCTGCTGATCGACGTCGCCAACCTGCACACCAACCGGGTCAACCTGGGCACCGACCCGGCCGCCGAACTCGACCGCCTGCCGCTGGAGGCGCTCGCCTACGTGCACGTCGCGGGCGGCACCCTGGTCGACGGCGTCTGGCACGACACCCACGCCCACCCCGTCACCGAACCGGTGCTGGAGGTCCTGGCCGAACTCTGCGCGCGGGTCGCACCGCCCGGCGTCCTGCTGGAACGGGACGCCGACTTCCCGCCGCCCACCGAGCTGGCCGGTGAACTGGACGCCATCCGCCGGGTGCTGGAGGGGAGCACCCCGCGATGAACGACCTGGAAAGCGCATCCGCGACCGACATCGCCAGGCAGCGGCTCGCCCGGCGCCAGGAGGAGCTGATGACCGCCCTGGTGGCCGGCGGGCCCGTCCCGCCCGGCTTCGACCCGGACCAGGTCCGCGCCCAGTCCACCGGCCTCGCCGCCAAACGGCGCGACACCACCGCGAAGGTCGTCCCCGACCTGCCCCGCCTGCTCGGGGCACAGTACGGGCCGCTCTTCCTCGACTACGCCCGCACCCACCCGCAGACCGGCGGCTACCGCGCTGACGCCCGGGCCTTCGCCGAGTGGGTGCGCACCGACGGCGGCCCGCTCGCCGCCGACCTCCGCCGGGCCCTGGAGCTGTGGCTCCACCCGGCGCCCGAGCGGCCGCCCGGCCCGCTCGCCCGTCTGCGCCGGGCCCTGCGCGAACGCTGAACCGACGTCATCCTCGGGGGAACCGCCCATGTGGCACAACAGCTACTTCCTGATCCCGGCCGTCCTGCTGGCCGCCGCCGCCCTGTACGCCGTCCAGACCCGGCAGCGGGTCGGCCACGTCCCGTATCCGCAGGGCCTGCCCGGCCGCGGACTGCCGCTGCTGGACACCGCGTTCCTGGCCGGCGGCCCTGGCCGGGTCTTCGACACCGCGATGGTCCGGATGCACCTCGGCGAGCAGGCCGTGGTCAACCGCGCCGGCCTGGTCACCCTCACCGGCGCCAAGCCCTACGACGCCGTCGACCAGGCGATCCACGACGCCGTCGGCCCGACCGGCAGCCGTGAACTCGGCCCGCTGCGGCGCATGGTGATGCGCTCGGCCGCCGTCCAGGAGATCGGCGACCGGCTCGCCGATCGCGGCCTGACGCGCCGCCCCGAACGGCTGGGGCACGCCCGGAAGGCCCGCCGGTTGCTCTGGCAGACGATGCTCCTCGTCGCGGCCTCCATCCCGGTCTCCCTGCTGCTCGACAACGGCGAGATCCTCTCCGACCGCCCCAACCTCTTCATCCCGGGCTTCCTGCTGTTCGCCGGCGCCGTCGCGCTGGTCACCACCGCGGCACCCAAGGGCCGGGTCACCCCGGCCGGGCAGCGCCAGCTGACCCTGATGCAGGGCAGCCCGTGGACGCCCAAGTCCGGTGTCTCGCCGAAGCTGACGGGCGGCGCGATGCTGGGCGCGGTCGCCCTCGGCGGAATGGCCGCGGCCGCGCTGGACAACCAGGAGCTGGAGTCGGCGATGCTGGCCGCGGCGGCCGAGGAGGAGGCGATCCGGCAGGCGTCCTCGTCCTCGTCCTTCTCCTCCTCCTCGTCCTCCTCGTCGGGCTCCTCCTCTTCGGGCTCCTCCTGCTCGTCGAGCACCTCGTCCTGCGGCTCTCCCGACTCCGGCTCCTCGCACCACTCCTCCTGCGGGTCCTCGCACCACTCCTCGTGCGGCTCCTCGCACTCCAGCAGCTGCGGGTCCTCCTCCAGCTGCGGTTCCAGCTGTGGGTCCAGCTGTGGTTCGAGCTGTGGGAGCAGCTGTGGCGGCTCCTGACGTCACAGTTCGGTATCGCGCTCCGGGAAGCCGTTCCCCACGCCGTCGGCCCAGGCATAGAACAAGCCCATGTGGTTGCTGTTCCTGATCCCGGCCTGTGTCGCAGCGGTGCTGGCCTGCCTCCGGCTGGTACGGATGACCGCCGCTGCCGACGCCCTGGCCGATCAGGACCTGCTGCGTCCACCGGAGGCCGTCGGCATCGGTCTGTACGAGACCGCCTACCTGGCCGGCGGCCCGGACCGGGTGGTGGAACTCGCCCTCGTCCTGATGGCCGGCCGGGGACGCCTGCACCTCGCCCACACCGGCTGGACCACCGTGGTCGACCCCAAGGGCCGCAGCCGCCTGGAGCGCGCGATCATCGCCACCGTCGGCCCCGAGGGCCAGTGCCGCACGGACGAGCTGCGCCGGGCGATGGCCGAGCACCCCACCGTGCTGGAGATCGGCGCCCGGCTCTCGCTGGCCGGTCTGGCCACCCCGGCCCTGGTGCAGCGCAACACCGTGGTGGTGGTCCGCCACGTCCGGCACGCCCTGCTGCTGACCCTGGCCCTGCTCGCCGCCGCCCTCTCCCTCAGCGGCTTCACCGGCGGTGACACCCTCGCCCCGCTCGCCTGGTTCTCCCTGCCGCTGATCCTCACCTCGGGCACCCTGCTGATGGCCCGCGTCGACGTCTACCCCTACACCCGCTGGGCCTCCCCCATCGGCCAGGAGGTCCTGCGCGAGGTCCGGCCCACCCGACAGCACGGCCTCGCCGACGACGAGGAACGCCAACTCCTCACCGCCGTCGCCATGAACGGCCCCGCCGCCCTCCCCGACCCCCGCCTGCGCGCCGCCCTCCGCCCGCACCGGACGTAACCCGCGCCCGTGGCAACGACCGGAGGCCGGCCCCCCGTACGCAGGGGACCGGCCTCCGTAGGACGCGGGTCAGACCAGGCCGTTCAGCAGCTCGCTCACCGGCTTGCGGCGGCCGGTGAAGAACGGGACCTCCTCGCGGACGTGCAGCCGGGCCCGGGAGGGGCGCAGGTCGCGCATCAGGTCGACGATCCGGTGCAGCTCGTCCGCCTCGAAGGCGAGCAGCCACTCGTAGTCACCGAGCGCGAACGAGGCGACCGTGTTGGCCCGCACGTCCGGGTAGCCACGGGCCATCTGGCCGTGCTCGGCGAGCATCGCGCGCCGCTCGGCGTCCGGCAGCAGGTACCACTCGTAGGAGCGGACGAACGGGTAGACGCAGACGTAGTCGCGCGGGCGCTCGTCGGCGAGGAAGGCCGGGATGTGCGACTTGTTGAACTCGGCCGGGCGGTGCAGCGCCATGTTCGACCAGACCGGCTCCAGGTGGCGGCCCAGGCCGGTGCGACGGAAGCGGTTGTACGCCTCCTGCAGGTCGTCCGAGTCGGCGGCGTGCCACCAGACGAGGATGTCGGCGTCCGCGCGCAGACCGGAAACGTCGTACGTGCCGCGCACGGTCACGTCCTTCGCGGCCAGCTGGGCGAACAGCTCGTCCACCTCGGCAGCCAGGGCGGTGCGGTCCTCGGGCAGGCCGCCCTTGAGCTTGAACACCGACCACATGGTGTAGCGGATGACCTGGTTCAGGTCGCGCGCCTTCTTCTTCTCGGGCTGCTGCTCCGGCTGCTGCTCAACGGTCTCAGTCATGCGCCCATTGTCCTCTCCGTGGAACCTTCCCCGGTCGCCGGGGTCAACAGTTTGTCGATGGCCGCCGCGGCGGCGGCCGCCGAACCGATGCAGGCCGGAATGCCCACCCCGTCGTACGCGGCGCCGCACAGCGCCAGCGCGCCCACCGCCTCCGCCGCCGCCCGCACCCGGGCCACCCGGTCCAGGTGGCCCACCGGGTACTGCGGCAGGCCGGCGGTGAAGCGCGAGACGAAGGTGTCGTACGGCCGGGCGGTCAGCCCGATCGCCTCCTCCAGGTCCGCCAGCGAGCGGGCCACCAGCTCCTCGTCCGGCAGCTCCAGCGCCTCGTCCTCGCGGTAGCGGCCCAGCGAGGTGCGCAGCAGGAAGGAGTCCGGGGCGGAGCGGTCCAGCCAGCCCCACTTGTTGGAGGAGAAGGTCGAGGCCTTGATCCGCCGCCCGTCCACCGGCGGCACCAGGAAGCCGCTGCCGCTGGGCGGCTCGGCCAGGTCGGCGCGGCGGAACGCCAGGGTCACCAGCGCCATGCCCGCGTACTCGACGGTGTCCAGCTCGACGGCGGCCGCCGGGGCGTCCGCGCGCAGCAGCCGGGCCGCGGCCGGGGCCGGGACGGCCAGCACCACGGCGTCGGCGTGCAGCACCTCACCGCCGGCGACCACGCGCCAGCCCTCGGGGGTGCGGCGCAGCTCGTCCACCGGGGTGTCGGTGCGCAGGTCCACGCCCGCCTTGACGCAGGCCTCGGCGACCGCCTCCGGCAGGGTGCCGAGGCCGCCGCGCAGCCCCTGGAACACCGGGGTGCCGACCACCGTCGGCCGGGAGGCCAGCTCGCGCACCCCCTCGACCAGCGAGCCGCCGCCCTGCGCGATCGGCAGCAGCTGCGGCACGGCGGCGCGCAGCGAGATCTCGTCGGAGCGCCCGGCGTAGACGCCGCCCAGCAGCGGCTCGACCAGCCGGTCCACCACCTCCTGGCCGAGCCGGTCGGCGACGTAGCGTCCGATCGCGACGTCCGCCCCGACCTCGGTCCCCCGCTCGTGCCGGGCCCGCTCCAGGCCCTCGGCGGTGAGCACCCCGGAGGCGGCCAGCGCCTCCAGGTCTCCCGGGACGCCCATCACCTGCCCGCCCGGCAGCGGCCGCAGCGCGCCCCTGGTCCAGATCGCCGCCTTCGCGGTGGTCGGCGGCTCCAGCTCGTCCCCCAGCCCGACCGCCCGCGCCAGCTCCACCGCCTCCGGCCGCCGCGCCAGCACCGACTCGGCCCCGAGGTCCACCCGGACCCCGCCGACCTCCCCGCCCCACAGCTTCCCGCCGACCCGCCCCGACGCCTCCAGCACCGTCACCCGGGCCCGCGCCGGCCCCCCGGCCACCCCGCTCAGGAAGGCGGCCGCAGCCAGCCCCGCGATCCCACCACCGACGACGACGACCTGTGCATCCGACATGCCTCGCAGTCTCGCAGGTCTTTACGCGGATGCCTCAATCAGCTGCTCGCGCGCTTCCACCGGGATACGAGCTTGTCGAGATCGATGACGACGGGGAACGGCACCGGCCGCTCCAGCTTGCCCCGGAAGATCCCCGCCGCGACATATGAGGAGGTCACCTCGTCCAGCTCATAGACGTGCGCCACCGGCAGGCCGTCCTCCTCCTCGACAATCCAGTAGTGCGGGATGCCGGCGTCGGCGTACTTGCGGAACTTGACCGTGCGATCGCGGTGAACGGACTCCGGCGACACGACTTCGACGGCCAGCACGACATCGGTTGGGTCGTACCACGTGCGGTTGGGATCGGGCTCGGCAGTCACGACCATCACGTCGGGTTCCGGACGGTTGAGGCGGTCGAGCTTGATCGTGATCTCACGCTCCGGCCACATCCCATCCGGCACGATGCTCTCCAGCGCCACGTTCAGGCCCGATACAACCCAACTGTGCCAGGGGCGCTGGGGGGACATCATGAAGACCAGTGCTCCATCGATGAGTTCGGTGTGCCGCGGTGCCTGCGGCAGGTGGTCGAGGTCCTCGGCAAACCAGCCCTCTTGCCTGGGCGCGTACATCCAGTCCGGCAGCTCGCTCATGGTCCCAAGATAGCGACTTCCGGGGCGTGGCGAGCCGCTACTTACTCTGTGTGCTATGGGACCGATCGTGGTGCGTGCGTGTCTGGCTGGGATTCCCTGTCGCTATGACGGGCGGGCGAAGACCTCGGCGGAGGCCGTACGGCTGGTCGAGGAGGGGCGCGCGGTCGTCGTCTGCCCGGAGGGGGCGGGTGGGTTGCCGACGCCTCGGCCGGCGGCGGAGATCGTGGGTGGGGACGGGGCGGACGTGCTCGACGGGCGGGCGCGGGTGGTGGACACGACCGGGACCGACCGCACCGAGGAGTTCGCGTCCGGTGCCCGGGCGGCGCTGGCGGCGGCCGAGGCGGCGGGGGCGCGGCGGGCGCTGCTGATGGCGCGCAGTCCGTCGTGCGGCTGCGGGCGGGTGTACGACGGAACGTTCACCGGGGAGCTGCGGCCCGGGGACGGGGTGACGGCGGCGCTGCTGCGGCGGGCGGGGATCGAGGTGACCGCCGGATAGCTCGTGCCCGACCGGCACTCCCGCCTCAACGGGGAGGCCTGTCAACGAAGTTGAGGGGAGGCGCCGAGGGGGCTGAACGACGGCGGCGGGCCCGCCGTGACCGGAGGGCCCGCCGCCGTGGTTCGACGCGTCAGCGCGCGCTGGCCTCGTGCACGAAGGCGACCAGGCGGGAGAGCGCGTCCGGGTCCATGGACGGCAGCACGCCGTGGCCGAGGTTGAAGATGTGGCCGCTGGTACCGAGCGCCTGGGCGGCGTGCAGCACCTCGCGGGCCTTGGTCTCCACGACCTTGGTCGGCGCGAACAGCACCGCCGGGTCGAGGTTGCCCTGCAGGCCCTTGCCCGCGCCGACCCGCTCGGCGGCGACGTTCAGCGGCACCCGCCAGTCGACGCCGACGATGTCCGCGCCGGCCTGGCCCATCAGCCCGAGCAGCTCGCCGGTGCCGACGCCGAAGTGGATCCGCGGCACCCCGTAGTGGGCCACGGCGTCGAAGACCTTGGTGCTGGCCGGCATCACCGAGCGGCGGTAGTCGTCCGGCGCGAGCGAGCCGACCCAGGAGTCGAACAGCTGGACCGCCGAGGCGCCCGCCTCGATCTGCACCTTCAGGAAGGCCGAGGTGATGTCCGCGAGCCGGTCCACCAGGGCGGCCCACAGCTCGGGCTGCCCGTACATCATGGCCTTGGTGTTCTCGTGGTTCTTGGACGGCCCGCCCTCGACCAGGTAGCTGGCCAGGGTGTACGGCGCACCCGCGAAGCCGATCAGCGGGGTCTCGCCGAGCTCGTCCACCAGCAGGCCGATGGCCTCGGTGACGTACGGGACGTCGTCGGGCTCCAGCGGGCGCAGCCGCTGGAGGTCCTCGAAGGTGCGGATCGGATCGGCGATGACCGGACCGATACCGGGCTTGATGTCCACGTCGATGCCCACGGCCTTGAGCGGCACCACGATGTCGCTGAAGAAGATCGCCGCGTCCACCTTGTGCCGGCGCACCGGCTGCAGGGTGATCTCCTTGACCAACTCGGGCCGCATGCAGGACTCCAGCATGGGGATGCCCTCGCGGACCTTCAGGTACTCGGGCAGCGAGCGGCCCGCCTGGCGCATGAACCACACCGGGGTGTGCGGCACCGGCTCGTGCCGGCAGGCGCGCAGGAACGCGGAGTCGTGCGCGGCGCCGCGGCGCACGGGGGTGGGTCGGCCTTCGAGGGGGGCCGCCGTCGGGTCTGCCGTAGTCTCGCTCACGGGTCAAATCTTCGCATGCGCCTCGGACCGTCCTCCCCGGGCGGCCTCGTCGGTTCCTCCAAGATCTGTCCGGGTTTGCCGTTCCGGCACGCCGCTCGGACGGAAGTTGCGGCGATAACCCGGGTTTTCGACCTAGTCTTCGGGTCATGGCAGCGGTCGGCGGGCACCCCACGCAGGGTGGCGGAGCAGGTGGCGGAACGGGTCGGGAGGGGGCGCCGAGCGAGTTCCGGGCCGCCGTGGAGGCCCTGAGCGGGGCGCGGCTCCGGCCCGAGCTCCAGCTCTCCCCCGCGCCGGCCCCGCGCCGGCTCGCCCCGCACGCGTTCGCGCTGACCGCCACCGTGGAGGTGGACGGCGAGGAGCTGGCCGACGGCCGGCTGGTGCTGCTCTACGACCCGGCCGGGCAGGAGGCCTGGAACGGGGAGTTCCGGGTGGTCACCATGACCCGGGCCGAGCTGGAACCGGAGATGGCCGGCGACCCGATGCTCTCCGAGGTCGGCTGGGCCTGGCTGATGGACGCGCTGCAGGCGCAGGGCGCCGGGTACGCGGAGCCGTCCGGCACGGTGACCCGGTGCGCGTCGCAGTACTTCGGCGGTCTGGCGGACCGTCCGTCCTCGACCGAGATCGAGATCCGGGCCTCCTGGACGCCGGCCGACGGCCGGTTCGAGCGGCACCTGGCGGCCTGGGGGGATCTGCTCTGCATCAGCGCCGGGCTGCCACCGGCCACCCCGACCGCGCAGCCGCCGGCCGAGGTCACGTCACTCGGTGGGGTGGTCCCGATGCCCGCCCGGCGACGCCCGCGGTCGCACTGACGAGTGGCGTCCGGGCCGGGCGGCACCTCCCGCCCCGACACCACCCCCAGGACTGACGGAGTGTGACTTCGATCCCGCTCTGCGTCAATTAGCTGGTCAGAAGCGACCGATCAGTGACGTTTCTGATCGATTTTGTACGAATTCCAAGCATGTCGCATCAGTCACATGCGCGATTTGTCCGTATTGTTACTCACTAGATCGTGATCTTTCGCTAAAGCCGGACACGGTTGCTGCCGAAGCAGACTGTGACCCTTTCCGAACGCGGAACACTCCGACCGCCCCCATCGGGGTTCCGTCCGCCACTCCCCGCAGGAGGCCTGGTGTCGGTCCTTCTTGAGCACCCCGCAAACGTGGTCGCCTACCGCCCGACCAAGCCCACCGCCATGGTGGTCATCGCCGATCCCCGCGTCCGAAACACCGTCACCCGCCACCTGTGGGCGCTCGGCGTCCGCGACGTGATCGAGGTGTCCTCGATCGCCGAGGCCCGCCCCCGGGTCTCCACCCCACGCGACATCTGCGTCGCCGACGTCCACCTGCCGGACGGCTCCGGGCTGACCATCCTCGCCGAGACGCGCGCCGCGGGCTGGCCCAACGGCCTGGCACTGTCGGCCGCCGACGACATCGGCGCGGTCCGCTCCGCGCTGGCCGGCGGCGTCAAGGGCTACGTGGTCACCGGCACCCGCACCAATGTCGCGATGCCCGGCCGCCCGGGCCTGCCGCTCGGCGCCGCCGGACTGGCCGGCCGGATGCGCCGCCCCGGGATGCCGGGCATGCCGGGCGCCGCCGGTGCTCCGGGAGCGCCCGGGGCCCCCGGTGCGCCGGGCCCGCAGCAGGCCGCCTACCGCGAACTGTCCGGCCGCGAGGTCGAGGTGCTGCGGCTGGTCGCCGAGGGCCAGTCGAACAAGGCGATCGGCGTGGCGATGGGCCTGTCCGCGCTCACCGTGAAGAGCCACCTGGCCCGGATCGCCCGCAAGCTCGGCACCGGGGACCGCGCGGGCATGGTCGCGGTCGCACTGCGCACCGGAATCATCCACTGAGCCGATCGAACCCGAACTGTTTGTCGAACCACAACGGCGGCTCAGGAGGAACGTTCCTTCTGAGCCGCCGCAGGCGTGGGAGCGGCCGCCGCAGGCATCGGGGCAACCGCCACAGCCATGTGCGGACGGCACCTTCGCCGCCGCCCGTAACGGTCTGACCAGTCCGACAACACTCCCAGTTCCGGGGACCGTCGTACCCTTGGGGGGTGACCGACGCCGTAGCAGCCATCCCAGAAGAAGCAGCCCCGGTCCCGCTCCTCGAACCGAAGGAGGGGATCCCGCCCGTCGTGGCGGACGAGCGGGCGCTGGCCGCCACGGTCGCCGCCTTCGCCGCGGGCACCGGACCGGTCGCCGTCGACGCCGAGCGCGCCTCCGGCTACCGCTACGGGCAGCGGGCGTACCTCATCCAGCTGCGCCGCGCGGGTGCCGGCTCCGCCCTGATCGACCCGATCGCCTGCCCCGACCTCAGCGGGCTGGGCGCCGCCATCGCGGACGCCGAGTGGGTGGTGCACGCCGCCACCCAGGACCTGCCCTGCCTGGCCGAGGTGGGCATGAGACCCCAGCGCCTGTTCGACACCGAGCTGGCCGGGCGGATCGCCGGCTTCGCCCGGGTCGGCCTCGGGCCGATGACCGAGAACGTGCTCGGGCTGAGCCTGGCCAAGGAGCACTCGGCGGTCGACTGGTCCACCCGCCCGCTGCCCGAGCCCTGGCTGCGCTACGCGGCTCTGGACGTCGAGGTGCTGGTCGAGCTGCGCGACGCACTCGAACAGGAGCTGGACGCCCAGGGCAAGCTCGGCTGGGCCCTGGAGGAGTTCGCCTCGATCGCCGCCGCGCCCCGCCCGGCCCCGCGCACCGACCCGTGGCGGCGCACCTCGCAGCTGCACAAGGTCCGCCGGCGCCGCCAGCTGGCCGTGGTGCGCGAGCTGTGGCTGACCCGCGACCGGATAGCGCAGGAGCGCGACGTCTCCCCCGGCCGGGTGCTCTCGGACGCCGCGATCGTCAACGCCGCGCTGGCCATGCCGCTGAACATCGCCGCGCTGCAGGCCGTCCAGGGCTTCGGGCCGCGGCTGCACCGGCGCCAGCTGGACCAGTGGCTGGCGGCGGTGCAGCGCGGCCGGGAGATCCCGGAGAACCAGCTGCCGCCGGCCGCCGCGCCGCACGACGGACCGCCGCCGCCGCGGGCCTGGGCCGAGAAGGACCCGGTGGCCGCCGCCCGGCTCTCCGGTGCCCGCGCCGCCGTCAGCGACCTGGCCGAGCGTCACAACCTGCCGGCCGAGAACCTGATCACCCCGGACCTGGTGCGCCGGGTCTCCTGGGAGCCGCCGGTCGAGCCGAGTGCCGAGGGCGTGGCCGCCGCACTGCGCCGGCTCGGCGCCCGGCAGTGGCAGGTCGACCTGGTGGCGCCGCCGGTGGCCGCCGCGTTCGCCGCCGCCTCGACCCAGGGCTGACCCGGGCCGCGCTCCCGAGGCATGACTCCGAAAAGGGGATGTCGTCCGTCCGGACGGCATCCCCTTCGACGTGTCCGGGAAGCCTTCCTGGTCGGACGTGTCGCGGGACACATGGTCCGAACCCTCCGAGAGGCCTGGGCAGGTTGGTTACCGGCGGGTAGCATGACGGTGATGCGGCGCCGCTCGGGTCTTCACCGGCGGCAGCCCGCCCACCTCGAAATGTTGGTCCCTGGGAGGAGAGCCCCCGTGCCTCGTACCGCGAGGGACGTCGTCTTCGTCGATGGCGTCCGCACCCCGTTCGGCAAGGCCGGCCCGAAGGGCATCTACCACGAGACCCGCGCGGACGACCTCGTCGTCAAGTGCATCCGGGAGCTCGTGCGCCGTAACCCGAACCTGCCCGTCGAACGCATCGACGAGGTCGCCATCGCGGCCACCACGCAGATCGGCGACCAGGGTCTGACCATCGGGCGCACCGCCGCCCTGCTGTCCGGCCTGCCGAAGTCCGTTCCCGGTTACGCGATCGACCGCATGTGCGCCGGCGCCCTGACCGCCGTGACCACCACCGCCGGCGGCATCGCCTTCGGCGCGTACGACGTGGTCGTGGCCGGCGGTGTAGAGCACATGGGCCGCCACCCGATGGGTGAGGGCGTCGACCCGAACCCGCGATTCGTCTCCGAGAAGCTGGTCGACGAGTCCGCCCTGTTCATGGGCATGACCGCGGAGAACCTGCACGACCGGTTCCCGCACATCACCAAGGAGCGCTGCGACGCCTACGCCGTGCGCTCGCAGGAGAAGGCCGCCAAGGCGTACGCCAACGGCGACATCCAGCCCGACCTGGTGCCGATCTCGATCCGCAACACCAACCCCGAGGTCGGCGAGACCGGCTGGGGCCTGGCCACCGTGGACGAGCCGATGCGCCCGGGCACCACGATGGAGAGCCTGGCGAACCTCAAGACCCCGTTCCGCCCGCACGGCAACATCACCGCGGGCAACTCGGCCGGTCTGAACGACGGTGCCACCGCCTCGCTGCTGGCCGCCGAGGACGTCGCCGAGGAGCTCGGCCTCCCGGTCAAGATGCGCCTGGTCTCCTACGCCTTCGCGGGCGTCGAGCCCGAGGTCATGGGCATCGGCCCGGTGCCGGCCACCGAGAAGGCGCTGGCCAAGGCCGGTCTGACCATCGACGACATCCAGGCCTTCGAGGTCAACGAGGCCTTCGCCGTCCAGGTGCTGTCCTTCCTGGACCACTACGGCATCGCGGACGACGACGAGCGGGTCAACCCGTTCGGCGGTGCGATCGCCTTCGGCCACCCGCTGGCCTCCTCGGGCGTGCGCCTGATGAACCAGCTGGCCCGCCGCTTCGAGCAGCGCCCGGACGTCCGCTACGGCCTCACCACGATGTGCATCGGCTTCGGCATGGGCGGCACCATCATCTGGGAGAACCCGCACTTCGAGGGTGGTAAGTGACCATGAGCACCACGACTGAGCTGCTCCAGCACGGCGCCGAGCTGTTCCCGGGCGAGGTCGTCACGACCGCCCACGTGCGCCACCTGGACCTGCCGCTGCAGGCCGGCAAGCTGGCCCTGATCACCCTGGACAACGGCTTCGACCACACCAAGCCGACCACCTTCGGCCCGGGCTCGCTGCTCAAGCTGTCCGAGGCGCTGGACCAGGTCGAGGCCGAGGCCGCCGAGGGCAAGATCGTCGGCGCGGCGATCACCGGCAAGCCGTTCATCTTCGCGGTCGGCGCCGACCTCAAGGGCGTCGAGCTGCTCAAGCAGCACGCGGACGCGCTGGCCATCGGCAAGGGCGGCCACGAGGTCTTCAAGCGGATCGGCGCGCTGCCCGTCCCGACCTTCGCCTTCTACAACGGCGCGGCCATGGGCGGCGGCGTCGAGGTCGGCCTGCACTGCGACTACCGCACGGTGTCGGCGGGCGTTCCGGCCTTCTCGCTGCCCGAGGTCTTCCTCGGCCTCGTCCCCGGCTGGGGCGGCTGCACCATCCTGCCGAACCTGATCGGTGCCGGTAACGCCGTCAAGGTCATCATCGAGAACTCGATGAACCAGAACAAGCAGCTCAAGGGCAAGGACGTGTTCGAGCTGGGGATCGCCGACGCGATCTTCGAGCCGGCCGACTTCCTGGAGCAGTCGCTGCTGTGGGCCGCCAAGGTCCTCAAGGGCGACGTCGCCGTCGAGCGCGAGGCGATCGACCGCGGCAAGGCCTGGGACGACGCCGTCGCCTGGGGCCGTCTGGTCGCCGACGGCAAGGTGCACGGCGCCGCTCCGGCCGCCTACAAGGCGCTGGACATCATCGCCGCCGTCAAGGACGCCGACTTCGCCGACAAGGCCAGCCTGCAGGCCGGCTTCGACGCCGAGGACGCGGCCCTGGCCGACCTCATCATGAGCGGCGAGCTGCGCAGCGGCATCTACGCCTTCAACCTGGTGCAGCGTCGGGCCAAGCGCCCGGTCGGCGCGCCGGACAAGTCGCTGGCCCGCCCGGTCTCCAAGGTCGGCGTCGTCGGCGCCGGTCTGATGGCCTCGCAGCTGGCGCTGCTGTTCGCCCGCCGTCTGGAGGTGCCGGTGGTCCTCACCGACATCGACCAGGAGCGCGTCGACAAGGGCGTCGGCTACGTCCACGCCGAGATCGACAAGCTGCTCGGCAAGGGCCGCATCGGCCAGGACAAGGCCAACCGCCTCAAGGGCCTGGTCAGCGGCTCGCTCGACAAGGCCGCCGCCTTCGGCGACGCGGACTTCGTCATCGAGGCCGTGTTCGAGGAGATGGGCGTCAAGCAGACCGTCTTCGCGGACCTGGAGAACGTGGTCTCGCCGACCTGTGTGCTGGCGACCAACACCTCCTCGCTGTCGGTCACCGAGATGGCCTCGAAGCTGAAGCACCCCGAGCGGGTCGTCGGCTTCCACTTCTTCAACCCGGTCGCGATCCTGCCGCTGCTGGAGATCGTCCGCGGCGAGCAGACCGACGACGCGTCGCTGGCCACCGCCTTCGCCGTGTCGAAGAAGCTGAAGAAGACCTCGGTCCTGGTCAAGGACGCCCCGGCGTTCGTGGTGAACCGGATCCTGACCCGCTTCATGGGCGAGATCCAGAACATCATCGACGAGGGCACCCCGATCGCCAGCGTCGAGAAGGCCGTCGAGCCGCTCGGCCTGCCGATGTCCCCGATCGTGCTGCTGGAGCTGGTCGGCCCGGCCATCGCCCTGCACGTCTCGGAGACCCTGCACGGCGCCTTCCCGGAGCGGTTCACCGTCTCCGAGAACCTCGGCAAGGTGGTCAAGGCCGGCAAGCGCGGCTTCTACACCTGGGTGGACGGCAAGCAGGTCCTCGACCCCGAGGTGCTGGAGCTGCTGACCTTCGGCGACTCGGTGCTCACCGAGGAGCAGGTCCTGAACCGCGCCCTGGAGGCCGTGGCCCAGGAGATCGGCCTGATGCTGGAGGAGGGTGTCGTCGCCGAGGCACAGGACATCGACCTCTGCATGATCACCGGTGCCGGCTGGCCCTTCCACCTGGGCGGGATCACCCCGTACCTGGACCGTGAGGGCGTCTCGGAGCGGGTGACCGGCAAGAAGTTCCTCGCCCCCGGCGTGGCCTCGGTGCCCGCGTAAGGCGTAGCGCTACGGAAGGAGCCCCCGGCGACCTGGTCGCCGGGGGCTCCTTCCGTACGTGCCCGGTGCCCGGGGCGGCACGGCTGTGCCCGGTGCCCGGGGCGGCTGTGCTCAGTGCTTGAGGCGGTACACCACGGTGTCGCCGATGACGCCGATCATCTCGTAGTGGGTGTCCAGCAGGTTCTCGATCCGGGGGACCATCACCGGCTGGTACGGGGAGATGCCGGAGTCGTCCACGAAGACCTCGGGCAGGCCGTTGGCCAGCTCCTTGTCGAAGGTCTGCCAGGCGTTGTTGACGCTGAACTGCTCGCCGACGTTCGGGCTGCCGTCCTTGCCGCCGCTGTAGTTGGTGAGGAAGCCCGCGGTCAGGTAGCGGGTGGCGGGCTTGCGGTCGGCCAGCCAGTACAGCTCGGGGTGCATGCCCCAGACCAGCACGGTGTCCTTGGGGGTGGTCTGGGCGGCGACCGCGGTGGCGACCTCGGTGTTGCGGTTCATCTGCTCCCCCGGCCAGGCCAGCGCCAGGCCCCAGAAGACCGTGGCGGCGACCGTGGTGTACACCAGGACGGGCTTCCAGCGGATCGCCGAGGTGGCCACCGCCCCGGTGCCCAGCAGCGCCAGCGGGGGGATCAGCTGCAGGTAGTAGTGGCCGAAGAAGTGGAAGCCGACGCTGACCGCGACGGCCGAGGAGAGCAGCCAGACCCACAGGTCGGTGGTCGAGCCGTGCTCCTCGCCGGCCACCGGCAGCGGGCGGTGGCGGTACTTGAACCAGAGCCGGCGGCCGACCGGGTAGAGGAAGCCGAGGCCCGCGGCGGCCAGGATGCCCAGGTTGCCGAAGGCGCGGCCGAGCATCTGCAGCCAGGCGCCGCCGAAGGAGGCGTAGTCGCCGCTGCCGGTGACCACCCAGAAGAGGAAGCCCTTGGGCTTGGTCAGGATGACCGCGACCAGCGCTATCGGCAGCGCGAAGCCGAACCCGATCTTGAACAGCGCGGGCGGCCAGCGCACCCCTCGTCGGCGGGCGTCCTGCAGCAGCATCCAGAGCACCGGCAGCATGACGGCGCCGCCGGTCTGCTTGGTCAGCGAGCAGAGCGCGACCGCGATGCCGGCGGCCAGCCAGCGGCGGCGCTCGGCGTACCGGAAGGCGGCCACCATGGCGGGCAGCATGAAGACCTCGAAGGTCGCCGCCTGGGTGTCCTCCGGGGAGAGCCCGATGGAGACCAGCAGGTAGAGCAGTCCGGCCCCGGCACCGGCGCGGTTGCCCCAGCGGCCGCGGGCGATCGAGGCCAGCAGGATCGCGGTGACCAGGTGGGCCACCACCGCGAGGGTGCGCAGCGGCCACAGCGAGGCGGAGCCGAAGACGGCGAAGCAGGCCTGGTAGAGCCAGGGGAGCAGCGGCGGCTTGCGGTCCACCACGGTGTCGTAGAGCACGCCGCCGTCCGCCAGCATCCGGGCCTGGGTGGCCAGGAAGCCCTCGTCCGGGCTCCAGACGGGCCGGGCGAAGGAGGGGATGTGGGTGAGCAGTGCGACGAGCGCGAGCGCCGGCACCAGCCTGGTCCAGTACCCCTGACGAAGGTGGGTACGGACACGCTCGGGCAGGCGCTCGGCCAGTCCGGCGGGGCGGAGGCGGGTGGGGGTCGGCACGGTTGACAACCTACCGGGCGGGATCGGCGCGGGTGGCGCCGGTCCCGCCTTTCAGTGCGATTGTCAGCTTGTTCCGCGACGAACTGTTACGGAGCGACGACAACCAGTCGTCGGCGGAACGGGTCGGGACGGTTCCCGGGGCCCGTTCCGCCAGGCCGTTCTCAGGCCTCGACCGGCGCCACGTCCAGCCTGGCGACCAGGGCGGTCACCTTGCGGGCGATGTCGGGGGCGTTCAGGCCGATTTCGGCCAGGATCTCGTTCCGGCTGGCGTGGTCCAGGAACTCCTGCGGGATGCCGAAGTCGCGCACCGGCAGATCCACGTCCGCGTCCCGCAGTGCCTGCGCGACGGCCGCGCCGACGCCGCCGGTACGGCCGTTGTCCTCGATCGTGACGACCACCCGGTGCTCGGCGGCCAGGCCCGGCAGGGCCGGGTCGACCGGCTTGACCCAGCGCGGGTCCACGACGGTGGCGGTGATGCCCTGGGCGGCCAGCAGGTCGGCGACCTCCAGGCAGGTGGGGGCCATCGCGCCGACCGAGACGATCAGCACGTCGGCGCGGTGCGCACCGCTCGGCTCCTCGGCGGCGCGCAGCACGTCCATGCCGCCGACCTTGGCGACCGCGGGGACTGCCGGGCCGACCGTGCCCTTGGAGTAGCGGACCACGGTCGGGGCGTCCTTGACCAGGACGGCCTCGCGCAGCTGGGCGCGGACCTGGTCGGCGTCGCGCGGGGCGGCCAGCCGCAGGCCCGGGATGACCTGGAGGATCGACATGTCCCACATGCCGTTGTGCGAGGCGCCGTCCGTCCCGGTGACACCGGCCCGGTCGAGCACGAAGGTGACGCCCAGCTTGTGCAGGGCGACGTCCATCAGGACCTGGTCGAAGGCCCGGTTGAGGAAGGTCGCGTAGACCGCGAACACCGGGTGCAGGCCGTTGGTGGCCAGGCCCGCCGCGCTGGTGACGGCGTGCTGCTCGGCGATGCCGACGTCGAAGATGCGGTCCGGGAAGGCCTTGGCGAAGGGGGCGAGGCCGACCGGGTGGAGCATCGCGGCGGTGATGGCGACGATGTCCTCGCGCTCGTGGCCGAGCGCGACCATCTCCTCGCCGAAGACCGAGGTCCAGTCCTTGCCCGAGCTCTTGACCGGCAGGCCGGTGTCCGGGTGGATCACGCCGACGGCGTGGAAGCGGTCCTCGTCGTTGTTCTCGGCGGCGTGGTAGCCGCGGCCCTTCTCGGTGAGGCAGTGCACGATCACCGGGCCGCCGAAGCCGCGCGCCTTGGTCAGCGCGGACTCCAGGGCGGTCAGGTCGTGGCCGTCGATCGGGCCGATGTACTTGAGGCCGAGGTCCTCGAACATGCCCTGCGGGGCGATGAAGTCCTTGAGGCCCTTCTTGGCGCCGTGCAGCGTCTCGAACAGCTGCTGGCCGACCACCGGGGTGCGCTGCAGCGCGTCCTTGCCCCAGGACAGGAAGCGCTCGTAGCCCTGGGTGGTGCGCAGCGTGGCGAGGTGGTTGGCCATCCCGCCGATGGTCGGGGAGTAGGAGCGCTCGTTGTCGTTGACGACGATGACGATCGGGAGGTCCTTGGCGTCGGCGATGTTGTTGAGCGCCTCCCAGGCCATGCCGCCGGTCAGCGCGCCGTCGCCGATCACCGCGACGACCGGGTCGTTCTTGCCGAGCAGCTGGTTGGCCTTGGCCAGGCCGTCGGCGTAGGAGAGGACCGTGGAGGCGTGCGAGTTCTCGATCACGTCGTGCTCGGACTCGGCGCGGGACGGGTAGCCGGACAGGCCGCCGCTCATCTTCAGCCGGGAGAAGTCCTGGCGGCCGGTGAGCAGCTTGTGGACGTAGCTCTGGTGACCGGTGTCGAAGAGGATGCGGTCGCGCGGCGAGTCGAACACCCGGTGCATCGCGATGGTGAGCTCCACCACGCCGAGGTTGGGGCCGAGGTGGCCGCCCGTCTTGGAGACCTCGGTCACCAGGAAGGACCGGATCTCCTGGGCCAGTGCGGCCAGCTGTCCGGGCGTGAGCCGGTCGAGATCGCGCGGTCCCCGAATGCGGGTCAGCAGGGCCACCCGTTCCTCCTCGTTCAGTGTTCGCGGACCGCGGACGGTCCGACGGGCGTCGCTGCCCGGTCCGGCGGCAGGCCGGCGGTCGCGGTCGGTGCCGACCGGTCGAGTCTAATGTCCGCTTGCCGGACACCGACCGGCACGCCCGGTGCCACCGACGGGTTACCGCCATTCCGGGAGGTGGGGCCGGGGGTGCACGTCAATGCCGCATTGACGGATGGGTGTTCCGGTCGGGCGGGCCGGCAGCCGTCCACCCGGGAGCCCTCAGTGGCGGCCGAGGGCGCCGGACTCCCCCATCTCGCTCATCACCAGGGCCAGCGAGCCGAGCACCTCGGCCCGGCCGCCGAGGGTGCCGGGAACGACCGAGAGCTGGCGGGCGGCGCTGGGGATGGCGTAGCGGGCGACCGAGTCGCGGATCGGGGCGAGCACCAGCTCACCGGCCTCGGCGAGGTCGCCGCCGAGGATCACCCGGCGGGGGTTGAGCAGGTTGCACAGGGTGGCCACGCCTGTGCCGATCTGCCGGCCGGCGTCGGCGATCACCCGGCGGCAGCCGAGGTCGCCCTGGTGGGCCAGCTCGACCACCCGGGGCAGGGTGAGGTCGGGGCCGAGGGTGGAACTGAGCAGCGAGAGGAGGTAGCGGGAGCCGACGAAGGTCTCCAGGCAGCCCCGGTTGCCGCAGCGGCAGACCGGGCCGGCCTCGTCCAGGGTGATGTGCCCGATCTCACCCGCCGTGCCGCCCGGACCGCGGTAGATCTGGCCGTTCACCACCAGCCCGGCGCCGACGCCGCTGGCGATCTTGATGTACGCGAGGTCGCTCAGACCGCGGCCGGCGCCCCAGACCAGCTCGCCGAGCGCGCCCAGGTTGGCGTCGTTGTCCACGTGCACCGGCATGCCGAGCCGCTCGGCCAGCTCCCGGCCCGGGGCGATGCCCGTCCAGCCGGGCAGGATCGCGGTGGAGCCGAGCGCGCCGGTCTCCACGTCGATCGGGCCGGGCACGCCGAGGCCGACGCCGATCACCTTCTCCGGGCGGAAGCCGGCCTGCTCCAGCAGTCGCTCGACCATCGCCTCGGCCCGGTCGAAGCCCTGCGCGGCGGAGACGTCCACGTCGATCGGGGCGCTCTCCTCGGCCAGCACCCGGTGCGCCAGGTTGCCGACCGCAACCCGCAGGTGGGTGTGGCCGAAGTCGATGCCGACCACGATGCCGGCGTCGCCGCTGAGCGAGACGCTGCGGGCGCGGCGGCCGCCGGAGGAGGTGTCGGCGACCACGACGGTGCCGCTCTCCTTCAGTTCCCGCACGATGTTGGAGACGGTGGCCGCGGAGAGGCCGGTGCCGCGGGCGATCTCGGCCTGGGTGAGCGAACCGGCCATCCGCACCGCCCGGAGCACCCGCTCCAGGTTCGCCCGGTGCAGGGACGACTGCGAGCCCGGTGTGTCCGTCGACATGATCCACCCTCCCAGGGGCGGGGATCCCTCTGGCGGGCGTCCCCTTCAACTCCTGAAGCCTACGGCGCGGGGGTCTTTCGTGTAGGGGGTGGCTCTCGGGAGGGCGGGTGGCCGGGGGCGCCTCCCTCTCGCTGGAGGGAGGTACGGGGTGGGTGGAGGGTGCTGGGGGTGGGCGGGTAGGGGGCGCGCGGGTGGGCGCGCGCTGGTGCCGGGGGCGGGGCGGCCGTGGCGGCGGCGTGGGTGGCCGGTGAAAGTGTTGCGCGGTCAGGGCCCGTGGGGGCGGGGTTCGGCGGTACTGGCGACGGCCGAAAACCACCCACCACTAGCATGGTGCCGAATCTCACCCGTCCCACCGGGCCGCGGACGGTACCGGCAGGGGGACGCTTCCAGACATGACGGGGAATCAGATGGCAGGGGATCACCCTACGCCGGGCGCGGGCGAAGTGCCCGGCAGCGGCCCGCAGGAGAACCGGGGCGTCTCGTTCGGACGCCCGGCAAACGGCGGCGTGGATCCGGCCGCCGTCGCGGACCAGATGACGCAGCTCGACGGCTCGGCCGTTCCGGGCCAGGCCGGACCGCCGGCCCAGCCGCCGGCCCAGCCGCCGGCACCGCCCACGCAGCCGCCGGGCGGCGTCGACTACGCGGCGTACGGACCGACCGCGCCCGGCCTCCCCGCCCAGGCCCCGCCGCCGGGCGGTGCGCCGATCGGCCCGTACGACCCGATGCCCGGCGGCGCGGCCGGCGCCGGCTACGCCACCCCTGACTACAACGCCGGCGGGTACAACTACCAGCAGCAGCCCGGGTACACCTACCCGGGTGCGCCGGCGCCCGCCGCGCCCGCGCAGCGCAACCCCGTGATGCTGTGGGGCGGCATCATCGGTGGTGTGCTGGTGGTCGCCATCGTGATCGCGCTGGTCATCCTGCTGAAGGGGCACGACCCCAAGCCCAACCCGGGGCCGGTGGCCGACTCGGGCGGCACCACGACCAGCACCTCCAACAGCGGCAACACCACCATCGGCACCAGCGGGGACACCACGCCCGCCCCGGGCAAGGAGACGTACAAGGTCGCCTGGAACGCCGCCAAGCCGCAGGACTCGGACACCAGTTCGCAGTTGCTCGGAGTCTGGGGCGCCGGTCAGACCGCCGTGCGCGCGGACAGCACCGGCATCACGGCCTACAATCTCTCGGACGGCAAGCAGGCCTGGAACATCCCGGTGCCGTCCGGCTCCAAGGAGCTGTGCACCGCCTCCTACTCGCACAACTCCAAGAACATCGTCGCGGTCTCCTTCAACACCGGTGACTACGACTGCTCCACCATCGGCGCCGTCGACATCTCCTCGGGCAAGCTGCTCTGGAGCGTCAAGGCCACCGCGGACCGGCTGTCCTCGCCGACGCTGAGCGTCACCGACAAGGTGGTCGCCGTCGGCCCGGTCGGCGCGCTGAACATCGACAACGGGCAGCCCGTCTGGCAGCTGAAGGGCCGCGGCAAGGACTGCACCGTGTACGGCGCCACGGCCGGCTCGCAGATCGCGATCACCGACCGCTGCTACGACGTCAGCCCGAAGTCGGTGCTGCAGATCGTCAACGCCGAGACCGGCCAGCCCGCCAGCTCGCCGATCACGCTCACCGGCACCATCGAGCGCGTCGACAAGGTCGTCAGCACCCAGCCCCTGGTGGTGCTGATGACCGGCGGCCCGAACGGCGACTACATCCTGCCGTTCGACAAGGACAACAAGCCCGGCAACCAGATGTCGACCAAGGAGGCCGGCTCGGACAGCCTGCGCCTGTCCGGCCAGTCCGACGCCATCAGCAGCAACGTGGTCAGCGGCACCACGCTGTACGTCCAGATCACCGGCAGCAAGTCGGGCATCAACGCGTACGACCTGAACACCGGCAAGCGCATCTGGTCCACCACCGGCTCGGCGGACAGCAACGACATGCGCCTGGTCTCCGGCACCACCAAGGACGGCAAGGTCCGGGCGATCGTCAGCCAGGGCTACGACAAGCCGGCCAAGCTGGTGACGCTGTCGCAGGCCGACGGCTCGACGAGCGACATCGGCACCATGGCGATGCCGGACGGCATGGACATCGGGATGAGCATGTCGGAGTTCTTCGTGACCGACGACAACAGCGCGATCATCGCCTACCGTCGCGGCAGCAGCTACACGTCGCCGATGACCAAGTGGTCGAAGTGACGGCCATGGTGACGTCGGACGTGGTCCCGGGGGTCTGACCCGGGGCCGCGGGCACTCGTCCGGGCGGGGCGGGCACGGGCTTCGGCCCGGGTCCGCCCCGCCTGCGATTTTCCGGTGGGCTCGACCGTTGGGCATGCGAGGATTCGGTCCATCAGCCTGACAAAGGAGTGCAGCGAGTGCCCGGCACCAACCTGACCCGTGAGGAGGCCCGCACCCGGGCCGACCTCCTCCGGGTGGACGCGTACGACATCGAGCTCGACCTCGGCTCGGCCCGCGACGGTGGCACCTTCCGGTCCACCACCGTGGTCCGGTTCGCCGCCAACACGCCCGGCGCGGACAGCTTCATCGACCTCGTCGCCCCGAGCGTCGAGGAGATCACCCTCAACGGCGCCCCACTCGACCCGGGCAGCTTCGCCGACAGCCGGATCCCGCTGCCGAACCTGGCCGCCGAGAACGAGCTGCGCGTGGTCGCCACCTGCGCCTACACCAACACCGGTGAGGGCCTGCACCGGTTCGTCGACCCGGTCGACGGCGAGACCTACCTGTACACCCAGTTCGAGGTGCCGGACGCCCGCCGGGTCTTCGCCAGCTTCGAACAGCCGGACCTGAAGGCCACGTTCGCGTTCACCGTGACCGCCCCCGAGGGCTGGGTCGTGGTCTCCAACGCGCCGACGCCGGAGCCGGTCGGCGAAGGTGCCACCCGGGTCTGGAAGTTCGAGCCCACCGGCCGGATCTCCACCTACATCACCGCACTCATCGCCGGCCCGTACGTGGGCGTCTTCGACGCCTACGAGAACGGCGAGCAGCGGGTGCCGCTGGGCGTCTACTGCCGCCCGTCGCTGCGCGAGTTCCTGGACGCCGAGGCGATCTTCGAGGTCACCAAGCAGGGCTTCGACTACTTCCAGGAGAAGTTCGACTACCCGTACCCCTTCCCCAAGTACGACCAGCTCTTCGTCCCGGAGTTCAACGCCGGCGCGATGGAGAACGCGGGCGCCGTCACCTTCCGTGACCAGTACGTGTTCCGCTCCAAGGTCACCGACGCCGCGTACGAGTCGCGTGCCGCGACGATCCTGCACGAGCTCGCCCACATGTGGTTCGGCAACCTCGTCACCATGGAGTGGTGGAACGACCTCTGGCTGAACGAGTCCTTCGCCACCTTCGCCGAGGCCGTCTGCCAGGCCGAGGCGCCCGGCTCCCGGTGGCCGCACTCCTGGACCACCTTCGCCAACCAGATGAAGACCTGGGCCTACCGGCAGGACCAACTGCCGTCCACCCACCCGATCATGGCGGAGATCAACGACCTGGAGGACGTCCAGGTCAACTTCGACGGCATCACCTACGCCAAGGGCGCCTCGGTGCTCAAGCAGCTGGTGGCGTACGTCGGCCAGGACGCGTTCTTCCAGGGCGTGCAGGCGTACTTCAAGCGCCACGCCTGGGGCAACACGCGGCTGAGTGACCTGCTCGGGGCGCTGGAGGAGGCCAGCGGACGCGACCTCAAGGCCTGGTCGAAGTCCTGGCTGGAGACGGCCGGCATCAACGTGCTGCGGCCGTCCGTCGTGTTGAACACGGACGGTGAGATCGAGTCGTTCGCGGTGCTGCAGGAGGCCCCCGCGCTGCCGGCCGGCGCCAAGGGCACTGTGTCCGATTCTGCGGCTCCGCCGCGTGGCGTGCTGCGGCCGCACCGCATCGCGATCGGCCTGTACGAGCTGACGGACGACGGTTCTCTGGTGCGCACGGAGCGGATCGAGCTGGACGTCGACGGCCCGCGCACCGAGGTGCCGGAGCTGGTCGGGCGGCACCGGCCGGCTGTGGTGCTGCTCAACGACGACGACCTGTCGTACGCCAAGATCCGGCTGGACGAGGACTCGATGGCCGTCGTCACCGAGCACCTCGGCGGCTTCACCGAGTCGCTGCCGCGCGCGCTGTGCTGGGCCTCCGCCTGGGACATGACCCGTGACGGCGAGCTGGCCACCCGCGACTACCTGTCGCTGGCGCTGTCCGGCATCGGGCGGGAGAGCGACATCGGCGTGGTGCAGTCCGTGCAGCGCCAGGTGAAGCTGGCCCTGGACGCCTACGCCGACCCGGAGTGGCGCGAGCAGGGCCTCGCCCGCTGGGCCGCCGCCGCCGAGGAGCACCTGCGCGCCGCGGAGCCCGGCAGCGACCACCAGCTGGCCTGGGCCCGCAGTCTCGCCACGGTCGCCCGGACGGACGGCCAGCTGGGCCTGCTCGCCGGGCTGCTCGACGGGTCGGTGGAGGTCAAGGGCCTGGCGGTGGACACCGAGCTGCGCTGGACGCTGCTGACCCGGCTCTCGGCCACCGGGCGCGCGGACGACTCGTCGATCGCCGCCGAGCTGGAGCGGGACAACACGGCGGCGGGCCAGGAGCACGCGGCCACCTGCCGCGCCGCCCGGCCGACCGCCGAGGCCAAGGCGGAGGCCTGGGCCTCGGTGGTGGAGTCGGACAAGCTGACCAACTACGTCCAGGAGGCCGTGATCGCCGGCTTCCAGCAGTCGGACCAGCGGGAGCTGCTGGCCCCGTACGCGGCGAAGTACTTCGCCGCCGTCAAGGGCATCTGGGAGACCCGCAGCCACGAGATCTCGCAGCAGATCATCGTCGGGCTGTACCCGTCGCTGCAGGTGTCGGCCGGGACGCTGGCCGCCACGGACGCCTGGCTGACCGAGGCCGATCCGGCCCCGGCGCTGCGGCGCCAGGTGGTCGAGGCGCGGGCCGGGATCGAGCGCGCGCTCAAGGCCCAGGCGGTGGACCGGGCGGCGGGGGCTCGCTGACCGGATGTCGGGAACGCCTGAAGGGGCGCCGGACGGGATCGTCCGGCGCCCCTTCAGGGTTGTGCGGGTCCTGGTGGACGCTGGGTCCTGGTGGACGCGACGGTTACTTCTTCTTCTTGCCGTACGGCATGCCCGCGAGGGCCGCGATGATGGCGAAAGCCGCGAGCGGGATCAGCACGTACAGGCCGATGGTCTGGCCGACGCTCAGGCCAGGACCCGGGTCGTCACCGTCGTCCCTGGTGAGGGCCATGGCGGGCGACGACAGCAGCATCATCAGCGTGACCGTTGCGCAGACCGCGCCGGCTCGCAAAGCGTTCCTCTTGTCCACGTTTCCAACTTACCCGCCGCTTATGGGTGGGCGCGCGTCGGGGTCGGCCTTCCGGCCCGCGGGGCCCGTCCCGGTCAGCGGCCGGGGTCGCGCGGGCTGGGCGGGGCGAGGAGGTGGGCCAGCAGGCGGGCGGTCGGGACGGCGGCCAGGTGGTCGAGGGTGACCGGGTCGCCGGCGCCGTCGGCGACCGGCAGGCGCCAGTTCGGGTACTGGTCCCAGGTACCGGGCAGGTTCTGCGGGCGCGGGTCGCCGACCAGGTCCGGCAGCCACACGCCGACCAGCTCCGCCGGGGTCGCCCGCAGGAAGCGGTACAGCACCGGCATCGACAGCGGCTCGCCCGGGGTGAGCAGCCCCAGCCCGGCCAGCTCGGCCCGCCAGTCCGCCAGCTCCGTCGCCGCCTCCTCCTGCTCCTCCCCCAGCGGCCGGGCCAGCAGGCCCAGCCGGTGCCGCAGCTCGACGTGCTCGCCGGAGAGCCGGGCCGCGGTGCTCGGCAGGTCGTGGGTGGTGAGGGTGGCCAGACAGCCCGGCCGCCAGCGGTCCGGGGCGAGGATGCCGCCGTTCGCCTGCCAGTCCCGCTCGAACCAGAGCACGGAGGTGCCGAGGATGCCGCGCGCCGCCAGCTCCTCCCGGACGCCCGGCTCGACCGTGCCCAGGTCCTCGCCGATCACCGCCGTCCCGGCCCGGTGCGCCTCCAGGGCCAGCACGCCGAGCATCGCCTCGGCGTCGTAGCGCACGTACGCGCCCTCGGTCGGCGGGTGCCCGGCCGGGACCCACCAGAGGCGGAACAGGCCCATCACGTGGTCGATGCGCAGCGCCCCCGCGTGCCGGGTGGTCGCCCGCAGCAGCTCCGCGTACGGGGCGTAGCCGGCGGCGGCCAGCGCGTCCGGGCGCCAGGGCGGCAGGCCCCAGTCCTGGCCGTGGGCGTTGAAGGCGTCCGGCGGGGCGCCGACCGAGATGCCGCCGGCCAAAACGTCCTGGAGGGCCCAGGCGTCGGCTCCGTCGGGGTGGACGCCGACGGCCAGGTCGTGGATCAGGCCGACCGGCATGCCCGCCTCGCGGGCACTGCGCTGGGCGTGGGAAAGCTGCTGGTCGACCTGCCAGGCGAGCCAGCGGTGGAATTCCACGCGTTCCTGGAGTTCCTTGGCGGCCTGCGCGACCTGTGGGCCGTCCGGGTGACGCAGGCCCTTCGGCCAGTGGTGCCAGTCGGAGCCGTGCGCCTCGGCCAGGGCGTTCCAGAACGCGTGCCGGCGCAGCCACTCGCCCTCGCGCCGCTGGTACGCCTCGTACGCCGCCTGACGGCCGGGGCCGCGCGACACCTCGTGCAGCAGCTCCAGGGCCTCCCGCTTGAGCACCCAGACGGCGTCGCGGTCGATCAGACCGTCGTGGCCGAGCACCTCGTCGCGCAGCCGGGCGGCGCGGCGGGCCAGGTCGTCGGCCTGCTCCCGCTGTGCGGTGTTCAGGTAGGCGTACTCGGGGACGGCCTCGATCCGCAGGTGCACCGGGTCGGCGAAGCGGCGGGAGGACGGGCGGTACGGGGACGGGTCGGTGGGAGTACCCGGGGCGCCCGGCAGCGCCTGGTGCAACGGGTTGATCTGCACGAAGCCCGCACCGAGCCCGGCACCCGCCCACTGGGCCAGCTCGGCGAGGTCGCCGAGGTCGCCCATGCCCCAGGAGCGGGAGGAGAGGACGGAGTACAGCTGGGCGAGGAACCCCCAGTTGCGACCGGGAAGTTGGGGCAGCTGCTGCGGGGCGACGATGAGCGGTGCCGCTGCTGTCGCGCCGTTGCTCTCCGCCTTGAGCGTGTGCCGCCCGAGCGGCAGGTCCGCGGGCAGCCAGTGCGAGTGACCGCGCGGCAGCTCCCAACTGCCCCCGCCCTCCAGCTCCACCCGCAGCCGGGCGTCGGCCGGCACGTCCAGCGCGGTGCGCCGCCCCTGCCGGACCACCACGCACGGCGGCAGCAACCGGCCCTGCTGCTCGGCCCGGTGACGCTCCAGCGCCTCCCGCACCTCCTCCGGCGTCCCGGCCGCCACCCCCAGTGCCGCCAGCACCGCCACCAGCGTCCGCGCCCCCACCGCCTGCCCACCCGGCCCCGGGTGCCGCGCATCCACCCCGTACGCCTGCGCCAGCGCCACCAGTTCGGCCGGCGGTGGCGGCGCGTCCTGCGGCGGCACCTTCAGCCCGTCGGCTCCGTCACTGTCGTGGTAAGCGGCCACTCGCGGCTCCTGCGATGTCTCGGCAACGCCCGGTCAGGACTCCCAAGTCCTACCCGGGTGACGAGCCGACCACGCTGCGCGACACGACCGTACGGGGCGGATCGCACCGGGCCACCGCGGTTCGACCGGTCGGTCGTCGGCGACGGACCGCGGGCGGACCGAGCCGGTCGGGGACAGCGGCGCCGCCGAGGCCTGCCGGAGGGACCGGAGGGCGCTCGTGCGGATGCCGGTCACGCCCCTCTGCCCCTCCCAGAGGTCCGGCTGACGCATCGCCGCACGGTGTCGCCGGTTCCGGCCGTCGCGGGCGCCCTCGGAGCACGGGTTGGGGAGCGGGATGAATCGGGGCAAATTCAACATAGCCGTCGACGACGTTGACACCGGGTTGGGTAGCTGGTGGGGTTGCTCGCGTTGTGGTCCAGGCCTGTCGAGGAGGCTCCTGTGCAAGCCCGTGTGTCCGTTGTGGCCGGGCGGCGGCTGCGGCAGCAGTTGGAGCAGAGTCCGGCGCTGCGGGAGGTGCTGCAGCATCCGGCCGCGCTGAGTGCCCGGCGGGCCACCGCGCGGACGTGCCGTCAGCTGGCGCCGAGGACCGCGGACCGGCTGATCGCCGATCTGAAGGGGACGGAGCCGCTGTTGGCATCCGTGCGGGCGGAGCGTGCGGCGGGGCGGCCGGGGCGGCGGGCGATGCAGATCGCGGCCGGGGTCGCGGCGGCGGCGGTGGTCGGCGGGCTGCTGGCCGGGCCGATGCCGTCGGCGGCGTACGCGGCGACGCCCGGGCCGGACGTGGTGAGCAGCGCGCCGCAGACGCCGCTGGGCAGTGTGACGAACCCCCAGGTGTTCCCGCACCCGCAGGAGCAGACCGTGGCGGGCAAGGCCGTCACGGTGCCGGCCGCGGTCACGCTGGTGCCCGCGCCCAGGGTGGACCGGGGCGCGGTGGACGCCGTGCGCGAGGTGCTGACGATCGCCGGGGCCACCTCGGTGACCCCGCAGCCGGACGGCGGGACGCCGGCCGCCGGCTCGCTGGTGGTGTACGTCGGCGGGGCCGCCGAGGACGCCGGCGGCGAGGTCGACCGGACGCTGCGCCAGCTGGCCGCCGCGGCCGGCTCCAAGGACGGCGTCGCGCCCTCGACCGAGGGCATGACGGACGGCGGCTACGTGCTGGCGGCCGGCCAGCTGCCCGCCCAGGGCGGCGGGACCTACGGCGCGGTGGTGCTCGCGGGCGTGGACGCGGTCGGCACCTTCTACGCCGCGCAGAGCCTGCGCCAGCTGCTCTCCGCCGTACCGGCCGGGCAGGGCCAGGGGCCGGGTGCGGCCGGGCTCGGGCTGCCCGGGATCACGCTGCGGGACTGGCCGAGCGGCGCGGCGGTGCGCGGCACCGCGGAGGCGTTCTACGGCACCCCGTGGACCGCCCAGCAGCGGCTCGACCAGGTCGACTTCCTGGGCCGCTCCAAGCAGAACTTCTACCTCTACGCCCCCGGTGACGACCCGTTCCGGCTGTCCCGCTGGCGCGACGCCTACCCCGCCGCGCAGCAGTCGGAGCTGCGCGAGCTCGGCGACCGGGCCCGGCAGAACCACGTCACCCTCGGCTACGCGATCGATCCGGGGCAGTCGCTCTGCTTCAGCTCCGAGGAGGACGTCAACGCGCTGGTCTCGAAGCTGGACGGGCTGCGCAAGCTCGGCTTCACCGCCTTCCAGCTGCAGTTCCTGGACGTCAGCTACGACGAGTGGCACTGCGACGACGACCACGACGCCTACGGCAGCGGTCCGGCCGCGGCCGCCAAGGCGCAGGCCGCGCTGATCAAGAAGGTGCAGGACCGGCTGATCGCCAAGAACCCGGGCCTGGCGCCGCTGTCCGTCGTCCCCACCGAGTACCACAAGCAGGGCACCTCGCCGTACCGCAAGGCGCTGGCCGACGCGCTGCCGAGCGGTGTGCAGGTGGCCTGGAGCGGCGGCGGGGTGATCCCGGAGAAGATCACCGGCGCCCAGACCTCCGACACCGGCAGCCTGTACGGGCACCCGCTGGTCACCATGGACAACTACCCGGTCAACGACGCCAGCCCGGACCGGCTCTTCCTCGGTGCCTACACCGGGCGCGATCCGGAGGTGGCCACCCGCTCGGCGGTGCTGCTGACCGGCGCGATGCAGCAGCCGGTGGCCTCCCGGATAGCGCTCGCCACGGCCGGCGACTTCGCCTGGAACCCGACCGGCTACAAGCCCGACGACTCCTGGCAGGCCGCGGTGCGCTCGCTGGCCGGGCCGACCGGCGCCGCCGCCACGCCCGCCGGGTCGGCGCTGTCCGCGGTGACCGCGCTGGCCGGCAACAGCACCTCCTCGCCGCTGTCCAAGCAGGAGTCCGGCTACCTGACGCCGCTGCTGGACCGGTTCTGGGCCGCCGCCGAGCCCACCTCCGGCGCCACCCCGGACCTCGCCAAGCTGATCGAGGCCGCGGGCCCGCTGCGGGACGCCTTCGCGGCGATGGCCACCGCCCAGCAGACCCTGGCCGGCACCCAGGCCACCGCCCAGCTGGCCGCCGAGGCCGGGCCGTGGCTGGGCCCGCTGCACGACTACGGGCTGGCCGGGCAGGCCGCGCTGGACATGCTGCTGGCCCAGAAGGGCGGCGACGGCGCGGCGGCCTGGAAGGCCCGGGTGCAGCTCAACCGGCTGCGTGCCCAGCTCTCCCAGTCCCCGGCGACCATCGGCGCGGGGGTGCTCGGCCCGTTCCTGGACCGCGCGGTGCGCGCCGCCGACAACTGGTCCGGCGTGGTCAGCGGCGGGGTCACCCCGACCACCAGCATGGGCACCGCGCACGACCACCTGCCCGCGCTGATGACCGACGGCCAGGCCGACACCTTCTACTGGAGCTCCGCTCCCCCGCAGCCCGGCGACTCGGTCGGCGTGGACCTGGGCGCCGGCCGGGCGATCACCGGTGTCACCGTGCTGATGGGCGGCTGGGGCGACGGCCCGGACGCCCAGACCGCCGTGGACGACTACATCCGCGACGGCGTACTGGAGTACAGCACCGGCGAGGGCGGCTGGAAGCAGCTCGCCGTGGTGAAGAACCAGAAGACGGTCAGCGCCCAGCTGCCGCCGGGCACGGTGGTACGGGCGGTACGGCTGCGGGCCACGGCCGCGCAGAAGACCGCCGTCGCGGTGCGCGAGTTCACCGTCACCGCCCCCGACGAGGCCCCGGCCAGCGTCTCCGGCGGGCCCGACGCGCTGCCCGGCTCCTCGGCCGCGGCCGTTCTGGACGGCAACCCGGACACCGCGTACCGGGCCGCCAATCCGCCCACCGCGCAGGACCAGCCGCTCACCGTCGAGCTCGGCAGCGCCCGTCCGCTGGACCGGCTGACCGTGCTCACCGACCCGAACGTGCACGCCACCGCCACCGTCGCGGTGCGCCGCTCCGACGGCACCTGGACGGACATCGGCACCGTGCAGCCCGGCTACAACGAGCTGGCGGCCGGCGGACAGCTGGCCGACGCCTTCCGGCTGACCTGGAAGCCCGGCGGCGACCCGCCGGTGGTCAACCAGGTGATCCCCTGGTACTCGGACGTCCCGGCGGCCCGGCTCAGCCTGGCCGACCCGGCGCTGGACGTGGTCACCGGCGCGGCCTCGCCCGCCAAGACCCAGGCCACCGTCGAGGCCGGCCGCCCCGAGGGCACCACCGGCGAACTGCGCACCGAGGTGCCGGCCGCCGCCAAGGGCCTGACCGTGACCCCGGCCGGCCCGGTGACCGTGCCGCGCGGCGGCCGGGTGGGCGTGCCGCTGCTGGTCACCGCCGCGCCGGGGACGCCGTCCGGGACGTACCAGGTGCCGGTGTCGTACGTGGCGGGCGGCACCACCGTGAAGCAGGTGCTGCAGGTGCACGTGGTGCCGCCGACCAGCGGGCCGGACCTGGCGGTCGGCTCGACGGCGACCTCCTCGGGCGACGAGACGCCGTCCTTCCCGGCCTCGGCGGTCGCCGACGGCGACCCCAAGACCCGCTGGTCCTCGCCGGCCAAGGACGACGCCTGGGTGCAGCTGGAGCTGCCGCAGCCCGTCCACCTGGGCGCGGCGGTGCTGCACTGGCAGGCCGCGTACGCCTCCTCGTACAAGCTCCAGGTCTCGCCGGACGGCAGCACCTGGACGGACGCGGCGGTGGTGGACAACGGCAAGGGCGGGGACGAGACGGTGCGCTTCGACGCCTCGAACGTCCGGTTCGTCCGGATGCAGGGCGTGGCGCGGGCCACCAAGTTCGGCTACTCGCTGTACGGCATCGAGCTGTACGCCGTCACCGCGCCGGTCGTCCCGCCGCAGCCGCCGACCACTCCGCCGGCCCAGCCGAGCCAGCCCGGCCAGCCAGGCCCGGGGCAGCCGGGGGTCGCGGCCACCACGCCTCCGGCGGCGCCGCCGAAGCAGTAGGAGGCCACCCGGGCAAGCCCGGCGAGCCGAAGGGGCGCGCCGGTGCCGAAAGGGAGAAGCGAGGGAGCGACGGAGGAGCGAGGGAGCGCCGACCGTCGGCACCGGACCAGAGCGCCCCGGAGGCGAGCCGGACCCAAAAAAGGGGTGCCCAAAAAACGCGGCGGGCCGCCGGGCTCCCCAGTGTGGGGGGCGCGGCGGCCCATGAGGCGCGTACCGACGGTATGACGGGCGGGCCCTTGTGGTGCTTCGGTCAGGCGGAGAGCGGTTCGGGCTGCTCGCCGCGGCGGACGGGGGCGGGGTGGGCGCCGTGCGCCCGGCCGATCGGGACGGAGTGGTTCGGCTCGGTATGGTCGTGGTGCTCGTACTCGCCCCACTGCGGGGCGCGCAGCTGGTCCGAGCCGCCGTAGGGCTCCAGGTAGGGCCGCCAGCGCGGGTCCTTGATCCCGGTGCCGATGATCCGCCAGGCGAGGCCGCTGGGCGGTGCGGGCGGGCGCTTCATCCGCCAGCCGAGTTCGGTGAGGTGGCGGTCGGCCTTGGTGTGGTTGCAGCGGCGGCAGGCTGCCACCACGTTGTCCCACCGGTGCTGGCCTCCCCGGCTGCGCGGGATGACGTGGTCGACGCTGGTGGCGGCGGCCCCGCAGTAGACGCAGCGGCCGTGGTCCCGGGCGAACAGCGCCCGGCGGGTGAGCGGGACGGGCCCGCAGAAGGGGACCCGGACGAAGCGGGTCAGTCGGACGACGGACGGCGCCGGAAGGGCGCTGGTGGCGCTGTGCAGAGTGACTCCCGAGTCCTCCAGGCTGACCGCCTTGTGGTTGAGGACCAGGATGAGTGCGCGGCGCATCGATACGACGCCGAGTGGCTCGTAGGACGCGTTGAGGACCAGGACATGCGGCACGGATGCCTCCTTGGACGCCTGCGGCGCGTGGCTCGCGCCGGGACGAGCGGTTGGATCGCACAACGAGTGCGCGATCTCCCCCAGTGTCGCCTTACGCCTTTGTACGGCGCCACCACTCCTGTGTAACGGACCCGACGTGAACTCCGGGTGTGGCTTGTGTCATACCCGGTATGCCCTGGGAGAGGTCGGGTTGCACCACGGCGGCGCCGGGGTACGGCGCGGTCTCCCGCCCGGGGGGCGGCTCGGCCGGTCGGAGCAGCGCCCTGGCCCGTACGGCGGCCTGCCTGGGCCGTTCGGGGTCGGTCCGGGTGGCGCGGGGGCGGTGCATAGGGGGAGCGCACCGGGGCGTTGACGGGGCGTCCGGGATCTTCTGTACGCCCTTCGGCGTGTCCGGGCGGGTGTTCGGCAACGGCTAGGCTGAGGCGCACGGTCCGCGGGCCGCTTGCGGCTGCGCGGGCCCGTCACGCCCCCAGCAAGGAAGGTCCCGCACGTGTTCCGCTCCGGCGCCACCGGTCTGACCGACGCGTCCTCGACGCTCTCCACCCCGACGCCGGCGCTCTCCCCCACCGCGCCGGGGCTGCCGCAGCTGGACCTGCGCATCCCCACCAGTGCGCAGGAGGTCACCGACACCACCAAGCAGGCGGCCAGCTGGTTCGACACGCACTGGCAGAGCTGGCTGGCGGGCGGCCTCCAGATCATCCTCATCATCGTGCTCGCGATGGTCCTGCGGGTCGTGGTGAGCAAGCTGATCACCCAGCTGATAGCGCGGATGGCGCGCGGTCACGAGCACCACGAGGAGAGCCGGCTGGGCGGGCTGCTGGCCAACCACGGGGTGGTGAACCCGGAGCGGCGCCAGCAGCGCTCGGAGGCGATCGGCTCGGTGCTGCGCAGCGTGGCCTCGTTCAGCATCCTGGGCACGGCGGCGCTGATGGTGCTCTCCGCGCTCGGGGTGAACCTGGCGCCGCTGCTGGCGAGTGCCGGTGTGGCCGGTGTGGCGATCGGTTTCGGCGCCCGCAACCTGGTGACGGACTTCCTCTCCGGGGTCTTCATGATCATGGAGGACCAGTACGGCGTCGGCGACGACATCGACACCGGGGTGGCCACCGGCACGGTGCTGGAGGTCGGGCTGCGGGTGACCAAGCTGCGCGGGGCCAACGGTGAGATCTGGTACATCCGCAACGGCGAGGTGAAGCGGATCGCCAACATGAGCCAGGGCTGGGCGACCGCCTCGGTGGACGTGCAGGTCGGGTACAAGGAGAACCTGCAGCGGGTCGAGGACCTGATCCAGGAGACCGCCGAGTCGCTCTCCAAGGAGGCGCCGTACGACGAGCTGGTCTGGGCGCCGGTGTCGATCCTGGGCGTGGAGTCGGTGGCGGCGGACTCGGTGATGGTGCGGGTCGAGGCCCGGACGGCGCCGGGCAAGGCGCCGCTGGTGTCCCGGGCGCTGCGCCAGCGGCTGAAGTCGGCCTTCGACCTGGCCGGGATCAAGGTCAAGGAGGAGGCAACGGCGGTGGCCACCGGGGTGGCGATCGCGGAGCCCTCGCCGCCGTCGGCGCTGTCCGACCCGACCTCGCCGCGGTACCGGGCGGCCGAGCCGATCCCGCTGCCGAAGCCGCCGGTGGACGACCCGACGCTGCAGAAGCCGTAACGTTCCGGCTCGGCCGGTCGATCACTTGCCTTCCCCCGGTTTCGGGCGACCCGGCCGTTGTCGGCCGGGCCGCGATCGTGCGTAGCACTTCGCGCGTGTAGGCCGCTGTCTGGAGCAGGCCGGGGATGACCCACGACTGGTACATCCGGAATCGCCGCGTGCGCTCGAACAGGGGGCGCACGGACTCCTGAACCCGTTTGAGGCCAGCGCGCTCAAGGCGCCGCCACTCAATGTGCATTCCCTCGATGTTCCGGGCCGTCGCAATGAGGTCTGCTGCCTGATCCGGGACCCCGCAGATGGCCGTCCAGGCATGCAGGTCGGCCTCCGATGGCATCACCCGGCCGCTCTGGATCTTGGAGCACTTCGATTCATGCCACCCAGCAGCTTCGGCCAGCGCCCGCGCGCTGAGTCCGGAGTCTCGCCGGATGTCGCGCAGACGCTGGCCGAGAGCCTGCTCGGCTTGCTGAACGCTGGACGACGCGGACACGGTCAGCGCAGCCGGAAGTCCTCGTGCGGGACCGCCCGTTCCCAGACGGCCTCGAAGGCGGAGGCGCAGAGCTTCACGATCTGCGGATCGGTGGTGACCTCGTCGTCCACGAAGTTGCCGTCACCGCTGAAGTGGTGGACCAGGAGAAGCTGTCCGTCGATCAGCCAGAAGTCGTTGCCCGGGAGCGCCAGGCCAGTCGCCTGCCGACGGGGAAGCCACCTGACCTGCTCACCGGAGGCAACGTTCCGGAACGTGATCTCGTGCTCGAACCGGATGTACTCGCTCGCCGGTTCCGAGATGACCCGCGCGCGCCGCACCTCAACGCCGCGGCCCGTGGTCTCCTCGATGAGCTGCAACCAGGGGCTCCACCACGACGGGCGGTCGGCAGGGTCGTCGCGCTGTCCGCTGAGCCAACGGAGGAACAGCGGGTCGTCCCGCATGTATCCGTCGCGCATCTCCAGGTGGAGAGCTGAGCGGGTGCAGGTCCGCAGCAGATCCTCAAGCGATGGGACTGCTGCCACCGTTCACCTCCGGGAAGAACTGCATCATGCGCTTGGGGAATTCGATCACGGTCTCGTGCCCGGGGATGTCCATCTGCGCGAGACGTTCCGGGTCGAGCACCTTCCAGCCCTGGAGGATGTAGTTGCCCGTCACGTCGTCGAAGTAGACCGTCGGGGACTTGCCTTCGGGGCTGTTGGGGTCTTGTCCGAGCTTGTGCAGTGCCATGGTGGGCGTCCCAAGCGGGTCGGAGTCGATCGCCTTGAACGATCTTGCCGTACAAGTCGCCGCTCGCACCATGAACTTGCTCGAACTTGCTCTGGCCTCCCGCTACGACGGCCACTTGCTCGTCAACCCGCTACCCCACCCAGGCGAGTGGACGCCAGCAGCTGGTTCTACAACTACGCTCACAGCCTCGAATCCATGTCGGTCTTGCAGTCCGGAACTCCTTCGAGGGGGCCCGCACAGTCTGCGACGCCTTGAGCTGTGATTGACCCACAACCTTCCCGTCTTCGCACAGGAAGTCGGTCTGGCCGACTTCCTGTGCAGGAGCCCGGACCTACCGTCGCCGCTTCGGCCGCGCCGAAGCGGCGACGGGCGACAATGGGCGGCCTACTCGACGGTGGGTGGGCGCTGAGTTGGTCCAGCCAGCGGAGTTTGGCGACCCTCGCTGTGCTCGCCGGTTATCTGGTGCTTTCTTCGGATGCCCACTCCTCGGCGATGCCGAGGAGTGGGCACCAAAATTCCGACACCAAGCTTATTCTTTCCGTTTAAGGGGGCGACAGGACGTGCCGGACGACCCCGAATGTCCGGCGACCTGTCTTTTGGGCGGCGGCCTCCTCATCAGAGGAGGCCGCCGCGCCTGCTTCAGCAGCTTATTTGCTTTGCGTGGGCGGCCCCTCGGTGAGCCGAGGGCGCCCACAATTCCATCTTTTTAATTCTTTCACTCATTGATTCACCACCCCTCCCCACTCAAGGAGGGGCGGCATACTTGTTCTTCTTGATATGAGTTTCCTTTTTTGAATGCTGGGCAAGTGTTGGCCCCGCTCCGGCGGGGGCGGGGCTTCGCGCTGTCCGGTAACGCTTCGGCATCCTCCGCTCCACCGGCCATTGACACCCCGCCGACACGGCCCGTACGGTCCTGTACAAGCAACTGGAAAGTTTCCTAACAGTTCCCGGCAACCGGCCGAAAGAGGAGGATTCCGGGCATGACCAAGAGCACCGCCAAGGCCCCCCTCGCCGGCACCCCGAGCCTCCTGCGCGCCATCAACGACCGCGCCGCCCTCGAACTCCTGCTGGCCAACGGCCCGCTCTCGCGCACCCAGATCGGCACCCTGACCGGGCTGTCCAAGCCCACCGCCTCCCAGCTGCTGGCCCGCCTGGAGGCGGCCGGGCTGGTCCTGCCGGTCGGCACCACGGAGGGCGGCCCCGGCCCCAACGCGCAGCTGTACCAGGTGAATCCGGCCGCCGGGTACGTCGCCGGGCTGGACGTCACCAACAGCGGGATCAGGGTCGCGATCGCCGACATCACCGGCACCACGCTGACCGAGCACGCCGTGTCGACCAGGGGCGTCCCGGCCGCCGGGACCGTCCCCGCGGTCGCCGCCGCCGTCGCCGGGGCGGTCCGGGCCGCGGGGCTCGGCCCGGGGAGCCTGCGCACCGTCGCGATCGGCCTCGGCGGCGCCCCCGACCCGGTCACCGGCAAGCTGCGCTACGCCTCCCACCTGCCGGGCTGGCACTCGCCGCGGCTGGTCGAGGAGCTGTCCGAGGCGATCGGCGCGCCGGTGTCGATCGAGAACGACGTGAACCTGGCCGCCGTCGCCGAGCAGGCCACCGGCGCGGCGGCGGGCTTCGAGGACTTCGTCCTGCTCTGGGCCGAGGCGGGCGTCGGCGCCGCGATCGTGATCGCCGGACGCCTGCACCGCGGCTTCACCGGCGGCGCCGGGGAGGTCGGCTACATGCCGGTGCCCGACTCGCCGGTCGAGTGGGATGCCCGGCGGCGCAAGTTCGGCGGCTTCCAGGCCCAGGTCGGCGCACCCGCCGTCCGCGCCCTGGCCCGCGAGCACGGCCTCGGCGCGCCCAGCGCGGAGGAGTCGATCGCCAAGGCCCTGGCCACCCCGGGCGCCGGCGACACCTTCCTGACCGAACTGGCCGGGCGGCTCGCCGTCGGGCTGGCCGTGATCGTCGCCGTGGTCGACCCCCAGCTGGTGGTCCTCTCCGGCGCGGTGCCGAGCGCGGGCGGGATGCGCCTGCGCGCGCTCGTCGAGGACGAACTGGCCCGGATCTGCCTCGCCCGGCCGGAAGTCCGCAGCAGTGCCCTGCCCGGCTCACCCGTCCTGCACGGCGCCCTGCAACGAGCCCTCGCCGACGCCCGCGAGGCGGTCTTCTCCACCCACTGACGCTCCCCCTGTCACCTCGTTCACCTGCACCCACCTCTCCCCTACCCCCACGCGGGACCCGAGGCAATGACGCCTGCCCGCGCACCTCCAGGAGGACCTCGAAGTGCACGCCACCACCTCCCGCAGAGGCCGTCGCACGATCGCCGCCGTCGCCGGCAGCGCCGTGCTGGCCCTGCTCGCCAGCGCCTGCACCGGTTCCAACGACGCGGGCGGCACCGACGACTCGGCCGGCGGCAAGGACGTCACCATCACCTTCTGGCACGGCTGGAGCCAGGACAACGAGGTGAAGGCGATCAACGACAACATCGCCGCCTTCGAGAAGGCCCACCCCAACATCCACGTCAAGACCGTGGGCAACATCGCGGACGACAAGGTCAACCAGGCCCTGCGGGCCGGTGGCGACGACGCGCCGGACGTGGTGTCCTCCTTCACCACCAACAACGTCGGCATGTTCTGCTCGACCAAGGCCTTCGTCGACCTCAAGCCCCTGCTGCAGAAGAGCGGCATCGACGCGGCCAAGACCTTCCCGGCCGCGATGCTCAACTACACGCAGTTCCAGGGCGACCAGTGCTCGCTGCCACTGCTCGGCGACGCCTACGGCCTGTACTACAACAAGAAGGCCTTCGCCGCGGCCGGCATCGCGAACCCGCCCAGGACCTTCAGCGAATTCGCCGACGACGCCAAGAAGTTGACCGTCGCCGACGGCGACTCGTACAAGCAGCTCGGCTTCATGCCGCTGTACCACGGCTACGAGTCCCAGATCGAACACTTCCTCGGTCAGTACGGCCCCACCTACTTCAACGCCGACGGCAAGTCGAACATCGCCGCCGACCCGAAGGTCGCCGCGATGCTCAACTGGCAGAAGGGCATGGTCGACCAGCTCGGCGGCTTCGCCAAGCTGGACAAGTTCCGCGCCACCTTCGGCGAGGAGTTCAGCGCCAAGAACCCCTTCCAGACCGGCCAGGTCGCGATGGCCATCGACGGCGAGTGGCGCACCGCCTCGCTCGCCGAGAACAAGCCCGACTTCGACTGGGCCACCGCGTCGTTCCCCGTCCCGGACGACCAGGCGGACACCTACGGCCGCGGCTACCAGACCGGCACCATCGTCGGCATCGCCAGCACCAGCAAGAAGCAGGCCGCGGCCTGGGAGCTGGTCAAGTACCTGACCACCGACACCGACGCGGTGGTCAACTTCGCCAACGAGATCCACAACGTGCCGAGCACCTTCGACGCACTGGGCTCGCCGAAGCTGGTCAGCGACCCCAACTTCAAGACCTTCCTGGACGTCGCCAAGAACCCGCACTCCGGCACCACCCCGGCCAGCGTCAACGGCGGCGGCTACATCCTCTCGCTGCAGAACCTCGGCTACGACTACGAGTCCGGCAAGCAGACCGACCTGCAGGCCGGCCTGGCCGGCACGGCGAAGCAGATAGACACCGACATCGCCCAGGCCAAGTAGGCGGCGGGAACGGTCCACGGAGCTCCCATGTCAATCGCGTTCGGCACCCGCAAGGGAGGCGCCCCCGAGGGCGGCGCCGCCAAGGGCACTGGGCCGGCCGACCCGGCGGCGTCCTCCACGCAGCGCCTGCTGCGCCGGAAGCGCCGCCGGGAGGCGGCCCGCGCCCTCGCCTTCCTCTCGCCCTGGCTGATCGGGTTCAGCGTCTTCTTCGTCTACCCGCTGGTCTCGACCGTCTACTTCTCCTTCACCCAGTACAACGGCTTCGGCGCGCCCAGCTTCGACGGGCTGAAGAACTGGGACTACGTCCTCAACGAGCTGCCGACCTTCTGGCAGGGCCTGCGCAACACCCTGTGGCTGGTCGTCGTCATGGTGACCCTGCGGGTCGCCTTCGGCCTCGGCGTCGGACTGCTGATCACCAAGATCAAGACCGGCGTCGGCTTCTTCCGCACGGTGTTCTACCTGCCGTACCTGGCCCCGCCGGTGGCCGCCACCGTCGCCTTCGCCTTCCTGCTCAACCCGGGCACCGGCCCGGTCAACCACCTGCTCGGCGAACTCGGCCTGCCGCAGCCCGGCTGGTTCGCCGACCCCGACTGGTCCAAGCCCGCGCTCACCATGCTCGCCATGTGGGGCGTCGGCGACCTGATGGTCATCTTCATGGCCTCGCTGCTGGACGTCCCCAAGGAGCAGTACGAGGCGGCCGAGCTGGACGGCGCCGGCCCGTTCCAGAGGTTCCGGTACGTCACACTGCCGAACATCTCGCCGATCATCATGTTCGCGGTGGTCACCGGGGTCATCCAGACCATGCAGTACTACACCCAGGCGATCGTCGCCGGGAAGGTCGCCAGCGGCATCGCGGGCAACTCCGGCCAGCCGTTCGAGCCGGGCTTCCCCCAGGGCTCCACCTGGACCCTGCCGCAGATGGTCTACAACCTCGGCTTCCAGCGCTTCAACTACGGCGCGGCCTGCGTCGTCGCCCTGGTGCTGTTCGCCATCTCGATGGCCGTCACCTCGATCCTGCTCCGCCGCCGGTCCGGCTTCATGGCGAGCGACGACTAGCGGACCGGATCGCGGACCGACCAGCGACCGACCAGCGGACCGACCAGCGGACCGGATCGCGGACCGGATCGCGGACCAATGAGGACTTCACCATGACTCTCAGCTCCACGCTCACCGAGGCGCCCTCCCCGGCCGGCGCCCCCCGGGCCGGCGGTCCCGCCGCCCGGGCCGCCCGGCGCCGCGCCGTGCTCAACTGGGTGGCCGTGCACTCCCTGGCGATCGCCGCCGCGCTGTTCTTCCTGCTGCCCTTCGTCTTCGTCTTCCTCACCTCGGTGATGGACGACCAGCAGGCGCTCACCACCGACTACTGGCCCACCCACTGGGAGTGGGGCAACTACGGCAAGGTGTGGGACACCCCCGGCTTCCTCACCTGGTGGCGCAACACCCTGGTGTACGCCGGCGCCGGCACCCTGCTGACCATCGTCTCCAGCCTGCCGGTCGCCTACGCGCTCGCCAAGTTCCGCTTCCGCGGCCGCAATCTGGCGCTGATGGCGGTCATCGCGATGATGATGCTTCCGCCCCAGGTCACCGTCATCCCGATGTACCTGTTCTGGGCCAAGCAGATGGGCATGGGCGGCTCGCTCTGGCCGCTGATCATCCCGATGGCCTTCGGCGACGCCTTCTCGATCTTCCTGCTGCGCCAGTTCCTGATGACCATCCCCAAGGAGTACATCGAGGCCGCCCGGATCGACGGCTGCGGCGACCTGCGCACCCTGCTGCGGGTGGTCCTGCCGATGGCCAAGCCGGCCATCGCCGCCGTCGCACTGTTCCAGTTCTTCTACTGCTGGAACGACTACTTCGGCCCGCAGATCTACGCCAGCAACAACCACGAGGCCTGGACGCTCAGTTACGGCCTGGAATCGTTCAAGGCCGCCCACCACACCAACTGGAACCTCACCATGGCCGCCACCCTGCTGGTGATGGCGCCGGTGATCGTCCTCTTCTTCTTCGCACAGAAGGCCTTCATCGAAGGCGTGACACTGACAGGGGTCAAGGGCTGATGTCCGCACTGAAGTTGGCAATCGTCGGCGGTGGTTCGACCTACACCCCGGAGCTGATCGACGGCTTCGCCCGGCTGCGCGACAGCCTGCCGGTCGGCGAACTGGTGCTGATCGACCCGGCCGCCGAGCGGCTGGAGCTGATCGGCGGCCTGGCCCGACGGATCTTCGCCAAGCAGGGGCACTCGGCCACGGTCACCACGACCACGGACCTGGCGGCGGGGGTCGCGGACGCCGACGCCGTCCTGCTCCAGCTGCGCGTCGGCGGGCAGGCGGCCCGCGACCGGGACGAGACCTGGCCGCTGGAATGCGGCTGTGTCGGCCAGGAGACCACCGGCGCGGGCGGGCTCGCCAAGGCGCTGCGCACCGTCCCGGTCGTGCTGGACATCGCCGAGCAGGTCCGCCGGACCAACCCGGACGCCTGGATCGTGGACTTCACCAACCCGGTCGGCATCGTCACCCGGGCCCTGCAGAGCGCCGGCCACAAGGCCGTCGGGCTGTGCAACGTCGCGATCGGCTTCCAGCGCAAGTTCGCGGCGCACCTCGGGGTCGCGCCGGAGCTGGTCCGGCTGGACCACGTCGGGCTCAACCACCTGACCTGGGAGCGCGGGGTGACCCTGCTGGACGGTCCCGGTTCCTCCGCCGGCCGGGAGGTGCTGCCCGAGCTGCTGCGGGACTTCGGCAAGGAGATCGCCGACAACCTCCACCTGCCGCAGCCCTTCGTCCAGCGGCTCGGCGTGGTGCCCTCGTACTACCTGCGGTACTTCTACCAGCACGACGCGGTGGTCGAGGAGCTCAAGGCGCAGGGCTCGCGGGCCGCACAGGTCGCCGAGATCGAACGGCAACTGCTGGAGCTGTACGCCGACCCCGGCTTGGACACCAAGCCGGAGCTGCTCGGCAAGCGCGGCGGGGCCTTCTACTCGGAGGCCGCCGTCCAGCTGATCGCGGCACTGCTGGGCACCGGCGGCGAGACGTCCGTGCAGGTGGTGAACACCCGCAACGACGGCGTGCTGCCCTTCCTGCCGGACGACGCCGTGATCGAGGTACCGGCCGAGGTGGACGCGGACGGCGTGCGGCCGCTGCCGCAGCGGCCGGTCGAGCCGCTGTTCGCCGGACTGGTCGCCGCCGTCACCTCGTACGAGCACCTCGCGCTCGACGCCGCCCTGCGCGGCGGACGCGACCGGATCTTCGACGCCCTGCTCGCCCACCCGCTGGTCGGCCAGATCGAACTCGCCGACCGGCTCACGGACCTGCTGCTCGCCCACAACCGCGAGCACCTCGCCTGGGCCTGATCGGCCCGGTGCCCGGCCCGCTTCGGATCGCTCCGGAGTACGGGCCGGGCGCGCAGCGAGGAGACCGACCACCCCCGGCCGGGCACCCCGGCCGGGCACCCCGGCCGGGGCTTGCGGCCGGGCCACGTACGAGCCGCGGGGACCCGATGACCCACCAGCCCGAACCACTCCTGCCCGGCGTACTCGCCATCGACGCGGGCAACTCCAAGACCGACGTCGCCCTGATCGGCGCCGACGGCACCGTCCTGGGCACCGCCCGCGGCGGCGGCTTCGCACCCCAGAGGATCGGCGGCGCCGCAGCCGTCGCCGGCCTCGCTCCGCTGGTCGAGGAGGCCGCCGCGGCAGCCGGCCACCCCTCCTGGAACGGCGTGCTCACCAGCCACGTCAGCGCCTGCCTGGCCAACGCCGACCTCCCCGTGGAGGAGGAGGCGCTGCGCACCGCCCTCGAATCGCACCCCTGGGGCGCCAGCAACACCGTCGTCAACGACACCTTCGGCCTGCTGCGGGCCGGCACCGACGGCCCGCGCGGGGTCGCGGTGGTCTGCGGCGCCGGGATCAACTGCGTCGGCCTGCTGCCGGACGGACGCACCGCCCGCTTCCCCGCGCTCGGCGAGCTCACCGGCGACTGGGGCGGCGGCAGCGGGCTCGCCCTCACCAGCATGTGGCACGCCGTCCGCGCGGAGGACGGGCGCGGCGGGCCGACCGCGCTGGCCCGGGCCATCGCCGAGCACTTCGGCCTGCCCAGCGCCGGGGCCGTCGCGGAGGCCGTCCACCTCGGGCACCTGCCGAGCGCCCGGCTGCACGAGATCGTCCGGGTGCTGTTCGCGGTCGCGGGCGAAGGGGACGCCACCGCCCTGGAGCTGATCGACCGACAGGCCGACGAGATCGTCCGGCTGGCCGTCGTCGCGCTGAGACGGCTGGACCTGCTGGACGTCCCCACCCCGGTGGTGCTCGGCGGCGGGGTGCTCGCCTCCCGGCAGCCGCTGCTGCTCGACAACCTCACGGCGCGCCTCGCCGAGGCCGCCCCGCTGGCCGAGCCGCGGGTGGTCGTCGCGCCGCCCGTCCTGGGCGCGGCGCTGCTCGGGCTCGACCACCTGGGCGTGGAGCCGACGGCGCGGGCGCGGGTGCGCGAGGTGTACGAGGCGCAGCGGCCGGTCGCGGCCTGAGGCCCTCCCCGGGTGACGTCCCGAGACTTCCCGCCCCTGCCGAATCCGCACATCCGGCGGGGGCGGGAACCGTTCGCCGCGCGCCGGTCGTGTACCCGAGTGCAGACCAGCGCCGCCGCCCGGGGAGACTTGTGCCATGGCCGTGCCCCGCATCCTCCTCGCCGCCGCCGTGCTGACCGGCACCGCCCTGGCCTGCCTCACCGGCTGCACCCCCGCCGACTCCCGCCCGACGGTGCACGCGGCCTCCTCCGCCGCCGCCCTCGCCGACGAGGGCGCCGACGACCTGCTGGACGACGGGGACGACCTCACCGACGACGAGGCCGCCGACTCGCCCGGCGCCGACACCATCGCCGCCCCGGACCCCGGCTCCTCGTGCCCGGCGCCCAGCCGACTGCCCGGCCACCAGGTGCTCGTCATCGTCGCCGCCGGCCCGGGCGAACTCACCGCCCAGCCCGCCCGCTACACCTGCGACCCGCCCCGCTACGAGGCCATCGGCACACCCGTCCACTACGGCTTCGCGGCGTCGGGCGTGACGGCGACGCTGGTCGACCGCCCGCACGGGGACGCGGCGAAGCCCGTCCAGCTGGACGAGCTGGTCACCCACCTCAACGACTGCCTCGCCGACCTCGACCCGGCCGACCCGTACGCCTGCTTCGGCAACGCCTACGACGTGGTGCTCGACTCGCACGGGGGGATCATGCGGATCGGGGAGATCGAGGGGCCGTAGCGGGCGGTCGGCACATCGAGGTGCGAGCCGGAGCACGGGTGTCGCCGGTGTTCCCGCGGACGGCGGTCGCAGTGGTGCGGACAAGGTAGGGCACCGACCGGGAGGCTGGGAAGGGGTGGTTGTGGCCTTTCGGTGAAGGTCGCGGGGAGGAGGCGGGGGGACGAATACGGTGTAAACCGCACCCTCAACTGTTGAGATTCAGCTGCGCTACGCGTGTCAACAGTCCGTCAGCTGCGGTCTTTTGGCGTTCTATACGTTCGCCGGGGGTTCCCTTGGGGTTGGTCTTACTATCGCCGTCGTTGACCCGGCTTCCGCGGCGGTGCTTTGCTTCCGGCCGTCGGCGGTAAACCGGTGCCCCATCCCCACTTCACTGACTGTTCATGACGAACCGCCAGTGGTTCCGGGTCGCCGTCGTCGCTCCTCCCCATTTGTCCCCCACAGTGCTGCCGCGCCCCATCCGTGCGCGGTCGGCATGAGAGAGGAACCCTCACAATGGGCATGTCCCCCACCTCCCGCAAGGCGCGAGTCCGGGCCCTGACCGGGCTCAGCGCACTGGCGCTGGCCGCCACCGGTTTCGCCGCCGCCCCGGCCGCCCAGGCGGACCAGCCGAGCAGCGAGTTCGCCGGGAACAGCCACCCGTACCGGCACGGCGTCGTCCCCACCAAGGAGGGCGCCGCGCACGCCAACGCCGCCTCCGCGGCCGCGACCCGGACGTCGAACCTGAAGTACGGCGGCGGCGTCGACGGCATCGGTGTCACCACCGGCGCTCCGAAGGTCTACGTGGTCATCTGGGGCTCCCAGTGGGGCACCGCGGGCACCGACGCCAACGGCTACACCACGATGTCCGGCGACCCGTCGGGCGAGGCCGTCCGCGCCCAGCAGCTGTACAAGGGCCTGGGCACCAACAACGAACTCTGGTCCGGCGTCCTGACCCAGTACTGCGAGGGCATCGCCAAGGGCTCCACCAGCTGCCCGTCGACCGCCGCGCACGTCGGCTACCCGACCGGCGGCGCGCTGGCCGGCGTCTGGGTGGACACCTCGGCCGCCGCGCCGAGCCAGGCCACCGGCAACCAGATCGCCACCGAGGCCATCGCGGCCGCCGGGCACTTCGGCAACACCACGGCGGCCTCCAACCGCAACGCCCAGTACATCGTGCTCTCGCCGACCGGGACCCACCCGGACGGCTTCAACACCTCCACCGGCCAGTTCTGCGCCTGGCACGACTGGAACGGCGACACCACGCTGAGCGGTGGCGCGGCCACCTCGCCGTACGGTGACGTGGCGTTCAGCAACAACCCGTACGTGACCGACATGGGCGCCTCCTGCGGCCAGAACTACGTCAACACCGGCAACGCGGGCCTGCTGGACGGCGTGACCATCGTGTACGGCCACGAGTACGCGGAGACCGTCACCGACCAGAACCCGGCCGGCGGCTGGACCGACTCCACGGGTGCCGAGAACGGCGACAAGTGCGCCTGGAAGGGCACCGGCGGCACCGGCGGCGCGCAGAACGTGAACTTCTCGACCGGCTCGTTCGCCATGCAGGCGACCTGGTCGAACGTGAACAGCTCCTGCCAGATCTCGCACGCGATCGTCCCCTGAGGCCTCGCCCATGACGATCTGACACAGGGGTAGAGCGCCGGGGTGGGGTTGTGCGGGCCCACCCCGGCGCTCGTCGCGTTCCCGGGGCGTTGCCCCCAGGGCGCGCCCTAGGAGGGCGCGACGAGGCCGAACTCGTAGGCGTGGATGACCAGATGGACCCGGTCCCGGGCGTCCAGCTTGGTGAGCAGCCGGGCGACGTGCGCCTTGGCGGTGGCCACGCTGATGGTGAGCTCCTCGGCGATCTCCGTGTTGGAGAGGCCGCGGCCGACCAGGGTCAGCACCTCGCGCTCGCGCTCGGTGATGCCCGCGGCGGACTTCCGGGGCCGGGCGGCGGCCTCCGGGCGGGCGGCGAACTCGCCGATCAGGCGCCGGGTGATGCCGGGCGCGAGCAGGGCGTCCCCGGCGGCGACCACCCGCACGCCGTCCAGGATGGTCTCCAGGGCCAGGTCCTTGACCAGGAATCCGCTCGCTCCGGCGCGCAGCGCGCCGTACACGTAGTCGTCGTCGTCGAAGGTGGTGAGGACGAGCACGTGGGTGGGCAGCTCCGGGTCGGCGAGGATCCGGCGGGTGGCCTCGATGCCGTCCATGCCGGGCATCCGGATGTCCATCACGGCGACGTCCGGGCGCAGCCGGGCGACCAGTTCGACGGCCTCGGCGCCGTTGCCGGCCTCCCCGACCACCTCCAGGTCGGGGGCGTCGGCGATCAGCACCCGCAGGCCGGTGCGGATGAGCGGCTGGTCGTCGACCAGGACGACGCGGATCACGGTCCCACCTCCAGGGCGGCTTCTTCGGGGATCGGCAGTCGGGCGGCGACGCGGAATCCGCCCTCGGGGCGCGGGCCGGCGCTGAACTCGCCGTGCAGCAGGGCGACCCGCTCGCGCATGCCGGCCAGGCCGTAGCCTGTGCCGGGGGTGCCGGTCGCGGCGCCGGCGCCCAGGTCCACGACGGTGACGCCGAGTTCCCGGTCTTCGTACGCGACGGTGACGTGGCAGTCGCGGGTGCCGGAGTGCTTGACCACGTTGGTCACGGCCTCCTGGACGATCCGGTAGGCGGCGAGGTCCACCTCGGGCGGCAGGGTACGGGCGTCGCCGCGCCGGGTCAGCGCGACCCGCACCCCGGCGCCCGCCGCCTTCTCCACCATCCGGTCCAACTCGTCGAGCCCCGGCGCGACTTCGAGCGGCGCCGACTCCCCCTCGCCCTGCCGCAGCGCGCCCAGCATCCGGCGCAGCCCGGCCAGGGTCTCCCGGCTGGTGGCCTCGATGGCGTTCAGCGCGTTGCGGGTCTCGGCCGGCTGGGTGTCCATGACCCGGCTGCCCATGCCGGCCTGGATCGCGATGATGCCGATGTTGTGGGCGACCATGTCGTGCAACTCGCGGGCGATGCGCAGCCGTTCGGCGGTGACCGCCTGCTCGGACGCGCGGCCGCGCAGGGCCTCGGTGTGGGCGCGGCTCTGGCGGACGGTGTTGCCGATCAGCCAGGCGATCAGGACGGTGGCGGCGAGGCCCAGGTAGGCGTAGGGGTTCACGGCGTAGCCGTTGACCATGCCCCAGAGGTACAGCGTGGCGAGCACGGTCAGTGGCATCGACACCGCGATCGTGGAGACCAGGCGGGAGCGGGTGACCACGCAGTAGCCGACCACCGCCTCGGCGATCAGGAACTGCACCGGCGCCGTCTCCGGGGTCCTCCACATCCCGAGCGCGAACACGCCGCCTGCCATCGCTGCCGCGACGGCGCCCAGCGGCAGCCGGACCAGCAGGAACGCCACCAGGGTGGTAACCACGGCGGTGACCACCAGCGGCATGTCCTCGGGGTTGCCGTGGTAGTCGAACAGGAGGCGCAGTTCGTCGGCCCGGGTGAAGAACCGGAACACCACGAGGCTCGTCCAGAACGCCGCCACCCACACACCCGCGGGCAGGCGCCTGAGCAGGGGCGGGCGAGGTTCGGTGATCATGACGCGATGTTGACTTCCTCCCCGGCCCAAGGGCTGGGGATCCCTGCCACGGTCGTGTGACCGTCTCGGTGGGTTCCTGCTTCGCCGCGCTGTGCGGGCACGGGTGCCCGTCTTACCTGCGCTCCACAGGCCGATGCCGCCAGTCCGGCGGCCTTGACGACGTTGACCGCCGCGTTGATGTCTCGATCGAGGACGGCCCCGCATGCACCGCACGTCCACTCCCGGACGCCGAGGGGCTTGGGGCCGTCCTTGACGCCGCAGTTCGAGCAGACCTGAGAGGTCGGCTCGAACCGGCCGATACGGAGGAAGGCGCGCCCGTACCGGGCGGCCTTGTACTCCAGCATGGCGAGGAACTGCGCCCATCCGGCGTCGTGCACGGACTTGGCCAGCCGCGTGCGGGCGAGTCCCTTCACCGCCAGATCCTCAACCGCGACCGCTTGGTTGTCGCGGATCAGACTGGTTGAGAGCTGGTGGTGGAACTCTCGCCGGGCGTCGGCCACCTGAGCGTGGGCTCGGGCGACTTTGCGGCGGGCCTTGTCGCGGTTCTTGCTGCCTTTCTCCTTGCGGGAGAGGGCTTGTTGGGCGCGCTTGAGCTTCTTCTCGGCCCGGCGCAGGAAGCGCGGGGCGTCGATCTTCTTCCCGTTGGAGAGCACAGCGAAGTGCCCGAGACCGAGGTCGATCCCGACCTGGCGGTCCGTCTCGGGCATGCGCCCGAGATCGGCGTCCGGGTCGGTGTCGATGACGAACGACGCGAAGTACCGGCCCGCGCTGTCCTTGACCACGGTCACCGTGGACGGGACCGACGGCAGCTGACGCGACCACTTCACCGCAATGTCGCCGATCTTCGGCAGGAGCAGCTTGCCGCCTGTGGTGATCTCCCATCGGGCGTTGGCGGTGAACCGGACCGACTGCCGGGTGTCCTTGCGGGACTTGAACCGGGGCGGTCCCATCTTCGGGCGCTTTCCCTTCAGGCCGTCGAAGAAGTTCCGGTATGCGGTGTCCAAATCCCGGAGGGACTGCTGCAGGACCACGGCCGACACTTCCCCGAGCCACGCGCGCTCGGGAGTCTTCTTCGCCGCGGTGAGCCGCTTGGACAGCTCGGCAGAGGCGACGAACGGCAGCCCGGCGGCGAAGGCGGTCTCACGCACGCGCAGCGCGTCGTTGTAGACCACCCGGGCACACCCGAACGCCCTGGCCAACGCAGCACGCTGACCGGCGGTCGGGTACACGCGGAACGAATACCGGAGCTGCATGACGACCAACTTATCGGGAGGTACTGACAACAGTGCCGGAGGGTGCAGATACGCAGCTCCGAGCAGGATCAAGAACGCTTCACCACCGGACTGAAACCAGTGCACCGCGATTGGATACCGTAGCGGCGGGCGGTGCGGCGGCGCATTGGCCCGCGGGAGTAATCCCCGGGGCGGGGGTGGTGGCCCGCGGTTGTGTCCCGCCGCCCGATGCCCGACGACGGCCCTGACCGGCACCGTTGTCCCCGTGATCGAGATCGAGCGACTGACCAAGCGGTACGGCGCCACCACGGCCGTCGACCAGTTGACCTTCACCGTCCGGCCGGGCACCGTCACCGGCTTCCTCGGCCCCAACGGCGCGGGCAAGTCGACCACGCTGCGGATGATCCTGGGCCTCAACACCCCCACCGGGGGCACCGTCACCGTCGACGGCGTGCCCTTCGCGAACCGGCCGCGCGGCCTGCGGCACGTCGGCGCCCTGCTGGACGCCGGTGACGTGCACGGCGGGCGCAGCGCCAGGGCGCACCTGTCGGCGCTGGCCCGCAGCAACCGGATCCCGCTCGGGCGGGTCGACGAGGTGCTGGCCGAGGTCGGGCTCGGCAAGGCCGCCGGCCGGCGGATCGGCGGCTACTCGCTGGGCATGAAGCAGCGCCTGGGCATCGCCGGCGCCCTGCTCGGCGACCCGCCCGTACTGCTCTTCGACGAGCCGCTGAACGGGCTGGACCCGGAGGGCGTGCTCTGGGTACGCGGGCTGTTCCGCCGGCTCGCGGACGAGGGGCGGACGGTCTTCGTCTCCAGCCACATGATGGCCGAGATGGAGCACACCGCCGACCGGCTGGTCGTGATCGGCCGCGGCCGGCTGATCGCCGACGAGAGCCTGGCCGAGTTCTCGGCCCGCCACGCGGAGTCCAGCGTGGCCGTGCGGGCGCCGGAACTCGCCCGGCTGGCCGATGCGCTGCGCACCGAGGGCGCCGAAGTCGGCGTGGTCGAGCCGCAGTTCGGCATCGTCACCGGAATGGCCGCCGAGCGGATCGGTGAACTGGCCCTGCGCGAAGGCGTGGTGCTGCACGAGCTCGCCGCCCGGACGTCGTCCCTGGAGTCGGCGTTCATGTCCCTGACCGCCGACAGCGTCGAGTACCTGGCTGGAGAGGCCCGATGAGCACCATGACCCTGATCCGCACCGAGGCCGCCCTCGCCACCGAGCCATCGCCCCGGTTCACCGACCTGCTCGCCGCCGAGTGGATCAAACTACGCTCGCTGCGGTCGACGTACTGGGTACTGGCGCTCGCCTCGCTGGTGGCGATCGTCATCAACATCAACGCCGTCCACAGCGACCTGACGTACATCGACCACCCGCCGCCGCGGCTGCCCGGCATGCCGGCGTACCGGTACGACCCGCTGTTCCACGGCCTCAGCAGCATCGCCAGCGACCTGATGGCGGTCGCGGCCGGCAGCCTCGGCGCGATCACCGTGTTCGGCGAGTACACCACCGGGATGATCCGCACCACCTTCGCCGCGGTGCCGGACCGACGGGGCGTGATCGCGGCCAAGGTACTGCTGATCGGCGGGATCACCGCGCTCGCCGGGGTGGTGGTGTCGACGGCCTCCTTCTTCGCCACCAACGCGATGCTGGCCTCCCGGCACGTCGGGCTCTCCATCACCGACGAGGGGTGCCTGCGGGTCTTCCTCTCCTACGCGGCGATCGTGCCGGTCTGCGCACTGATCGGGATGGCGCTGGGCGCGCTGCTGCGGCATGCCACCGCCTCGATCGTGTCGCTGGTGCTGCTGATGTTCATCCTGCCGCTGATATTCGGCGGGGACCGCTACCGGTGGCTGAAGGAGATCGGCACCCACCTGCCGCTGGCAACCGTGCAGCGGCTCACCATCAACCCCCACTCCGGGGCCACGATGGGGAAGTACGCGCCGAGCGTGCTGGACTCCTGGATCACCATGGGGGTCTGGGCGGCCGTCGCGGTGGCGGTGACGGTGGTCGTGGTGCGGCGGCGGGACGTCTGAAGTCCTTTCCGGTCACCGGATGTCGAGGCGCCGCGCGGTCTCGGCGGGCAGCAGGTACGGACGTTCGGGCGGCAACAGCCGCTGCGCCTTCGCCACCTGGCCCTCGCGGACCAGCGCGGCGATCCGCTGCACCTGCGGGGTGAGGTCGGTGAGTTCGGTGACCCACTCCTCGGCGAAGGTGCGGATCAGCGAGCGGCCGACCCCCACCTGGATGCTGTAGTGGTTCAGCGCCGCCCCGCGCAGCGTCCGCTCCGGGTCCCACTGCACATGGACCTCTGCACGGGCCAGCTCGTCCGGGTGGGCGGTGGTCAGCACGGCCCGGCCGAGCGCCTCCTCCCAGCCCTCACGGGTGATCCGGACCGCCAGCACCCTGGTCTGGCCCGGCTTGCGGGCCCAGTTGCTGCGGTGCATCAGCCAGCGGAACGAGGGCTTGATCCACGTCATCCGTTGGAAGCTGAACGGCGGCACGAAGCGGCCCGCCGCCAGGGCCGCTTCGGCGACGGCCGGCGGGTAGGCCTGGTAGAGCACGATCGTGCGGTCGTCGTGGTCGGAGCGGATCTCGCGCAGTGCGGTCATCGGGCACCCCCTGGCCCGGCACGCTGCCAGGACGGGCGGGCCCGGCGCAACGGGATTCTCCGGCGGCTACGGGATCAGCTGGGCACCGATCAGCCCCTGCCCGGCCTCGACCGTGGCACGCCAGACGGGGACGACCGCGTCGAAGAGGCCGGAGACGTCGTCCGTCCCCCGCAGAACCGCCAGCGCCCGCTCCTCCGCCGCCGCCCGGGCGGCGGCGTCCAGGTCGAACACCGCCTCGACGGCCGGCAGGGCGGCCGCCACCTCCTCGGGGGTGAGGACCAGGTCCCCGAACCAGCCGGGCAACCCGGCCAGCCGCTCGGGGCCGAGGGCGTGCGCCAGTCCGAGCACCGGGTAGCGGTTGCGGGCGGAGACGACGACGCACGGGCCGATCTCCCCGCAGTCGCTCCAGGCCGCGTACAGCCCGTCCGGGTCCTCCCCGAGGGGACCTGTCGCCAGGCACTCCAGCTCGTCCGGGCCCAGCCCGTCCCGCTCCCAGCGGCGCAGCAGCTCGCGGTTGCCCGGGTCCGCAGCGTGCTCGGCGAGGAGCGCCCGCAGCCTCGGACCGTGCCGCTCGACGGCCTCGGCGGGCGCGGGGATCAGGAACCACATGCCGGCGTAGCTCATGACCCATCAAGGTATGGGCAGGCACCGGGTCTGGACCGGCCGGGACCGCCTGGATTCCGGTCGGGGACGGTCCGAACGGGTCACTCGCGGCACACTGCGGCCCCGTTCGCCACGGGGCCGGCGGCCAGACTCACTGCCAGAACAGCTCATACACAACGATCTGCGGCTCGGTCTCCCGCCGAATGAAGTTGAACTCGAACCAACCCCGACCGTCATCGAAGTGCGCCGAGTGGTCGCCCTTCGGGTCACTCGACCGCAGCGGCTCGGAGAACTCGTTGACGTACGGATTGCGGGCTGACAGGACTTCCACCAGCACATCCATACACAGCGCCCGGACGTGCGGCGGCAGCGCATCCCGGTCCCGGGCGGCCCGCTCCGTCCACTCCACCGCCCACGGCGGACCCGTGAACGGCTCGTCGCTCACTCCCCCGGCTCCAAGCCGCGAAGCGAATACTTGATCTCCGAGACCTGTTCCATCAGGGCCATCGCTTCCGCGTGCGACTTGGCGCCGGCCGCACGCTCCAACAGGTCCCGAACGTGCGCGTTCAACTCGGCGTCACGGGCGAGCGCGAACCGCTCCCACCAGCGCGTCACGAACGCCGGCACCGGGGCGACGTTGTACGTGTCGGCGACGAACCGCTTCCACTCGTCCTCGAACTCCGGCAGCAGCTCGGGCGTGTGCGTGGCGATCGCCTCGCGCAGCCCGCGCGGCGTGCGGCCCGGCATCGGTGGCGGGGTCCGCCGGATGGGCGCGGCGCTCACGCTGCGGCTCCCTCTTGTTCGGCCGCGCGGACGCGCCGACGCAGGGTGTCGCGGTTCATGCCGGTGATCTGCGTCGCGGTCTGCTGCGAGCCGTGCGGCCCGTTCTGGAGCAGATCCAGAAGCGCGGCGTTGAACTCGCTCTCCGCATCCGCGAGGCGCCTCGTAGCGCGCTCCAGACGCTTCACACGGGGGTCGCTGTCAGTGGCCACGGGGAAAGGATGCCGAAAGATTCGGCAGATGGCAACGCACACCCCGCCAGACAAATGCCGAATACTTCGGCGCAAGTCTTGATGCCGGGAACGACAACGGCGCAGGTCACCGACATTTCCGCGCTCAGGCCTCGGCCACCGCCGCCTTGGCGAGGAAGGCACCCAGGGTCGCGGCCGGGACGCCGCAGGCGGGGAGGAAGGCCGCCGCGCCGCCGTGGTGGGTGTGGACGCGGTGGAGGAAGACGGTCATCGCCTCGGCGGGGGCCTCCAGCAGGGGGGCGGGGATGGTGAGGTGGCGGCCGTCGGAGTCGGTGACGCGGGTGGGGCCCTGGCCGTTGAGGGCGGTGCGGTGGCGTTCGGCGAGGTTGGCGAAGATCTGCGGGAGGGCGTCGGCGGTGCGGGCGTAGTCGGCGACGATGCGGTCCGCGGGGACGCCGAGGAGGTCGAGCAGGAGGGCGGTCAGCAGGCCGGTGCGGTCCTTGCCGGCGGCGCAGTGGAGCAGGACGGCGCCGGGGCGGGCGGCGGCCTCGACGGCGGCGGTGACGGCCTCGGGGGCGGACTCGGCGAGCAGCACGTAGAACTCGCCGAGGTCGGCGGCGGTGGTCATGGTGCTCATGCGGGCGGTGAGGGCGTCGGTGGCGGGGTTCACCGGGGCTGCGACGACGGCTATCCCGGCCTCCTCGGCGGCGGCCCAGTCCGCGGGACGGGTCTCGCGGGGGTCCCGCAGGTCGACGATGGTGCGGATGTCGCAGGCGCGCAGTTGGGCGACGACGGCCTCGTCGGCGGCCGGGTACGGCTGGGCGGAGCGGTACAGCACGCCGGGGCGGATCCGCAGGCCCTCGGGGTCGCTGAGGAGGGCGGAGTCGCGGAAGTTGACCAGGGACATGCGAGGGGCCTTTCGGGTGAAGCCGCACACGGAGACGAGCAGGACATCTAGACGTCTAGATGTCTAACCCGTCACCGGGGTGCCGGGCAAGCCGCGGCCCGCGGGGCACCTCTCCATCCCACTCCCGTCGGCCCGCCACGGCGAGCCGGGGGGCGGCCCGCGACTTCGTAGGATCGGAGCCGTGGCGACGAACCCTCCGAGCACTCCCCCCAGCAATCCGCCCAGCATCCCGCTGTACCGCCGGCTGGCCCGGCAGCTCCAGGAGCGGATCGACGCCGGCGGCTACCCGGCGGGCGCCCGGCTGCCCAGCGAGCCGGAGCTGAGCGCCGAGTTCGGCGTGAACCGGTTGACCGTGCGGCAGGCGGTCGCAGAGCTGGAGCGGGCGGCCGTGGTGGAGATCCGCCGGGGCGTGGGCACCTTCGTCCGCCCGCCCGCCGTCCGGGTCTCGATCGCGGTGGACCCGCGCAGCCAGCGCTTCGACCTGGGCAGCGTGCACGAGGCCCTGCCCGAGGGGGATCAGGGGGACGGCGAGTTCGTGGTCGCCGCCCCGCCGGTGACCGGCTCGGCGGAGGACGAGGAGGCGGCCCGCCAGCTCGGCCGGACGCCGGGCGAGCTGTCCCGGGTGGACTCGGTGATCCGCCTCGGCGGGCGGGCCCGGGCGGCGTGCAGCTACTGGGTGCCGTTCGGTCCGCTGCCCGCCGAGCTGGTCCGGCCCGGTCACGCCGGGAACCTGGTGCTGGACCTGGCCCGGGCGGCCGGGGTGGAGCTGGAGTACGACTGGCGGGCCTTCGGCGCGATCGGCGCGGACCTCGCGGACGCCGAGCTGCTGGGCGTCCCGGCGGGCACCCCGCTGCTGGTCCGGGAAGGAGTGAGCTGCACCCCGGACGGCACTCCGTCGCTCTACGTCCGGCGCCGGATCGACGGCAGCAGCGCGCGCTTCGTGCTGCACTTCAGGAAGCGCTAGCGGCGTCGACGGCGCCAGACCCCCGCCCGTAAGGATCCTGCTAAAGTTCACCGCCGAAATTCAGGCCGCACGGGGGTTGGCAGGACAGCGTGACCGAGGCGAACGAGTGCGACATACCCACCGAACTGGCCGAGGCCTACCTCGCCCTGCTCACCGACGTCTCCCGCACCGGGCGCCTGCTGCGCCGGGAGGAGCTGGAGGGCCTGCGCCGGCTCGGTGAGCAGTGCGCCGAGGCCGGTCACGGGCTGCGCGAGGTGGTCGCCCAGTGCCTGGCGACCGCCCGGCGGGCCTGGCAGACGCTGCCCGGCACGACCGCCGCGAACAGCGCCGGCGAACTGCGCCGGACGGGCGACGCCGTGCTGGCCGTCACCGACGCCGCACTGGCCGCGCTCGGCGAGGGGCACGAGCGGGCCCAGCGCCTGGCGGTCCGTCACGAGGAGGCGGCCAGACGGGAGTTCATCGACGACCTGCTGTTCGGCCGCAGCGACCTGGGCCTGCTGGCGGAGCGCGCGGAGCGGTTCGGACTGCGGCTGGCGGGCGCGTACACGGTGGCGGTCGCGGTCGGCGACGAGCCGTTCGCGGACGTCCATCCGCTGGTGCACCGGGTGGAACGGGAGCTCGCCGGGCGGTTCGGCGAGCGCGACGTGCTGCTGGCCAGCAAGGACGGCCGGCTGGTGTGCATCGCCCCGGACTCCGAGCGCGCCGTGCTGGAGGCCTTCGCCGACCTGACGCTGCGCCCGGGCCCCGGCTACCGCCCGGTGCTGCGGGTGGCGACCGGCCGCCGGCACTCGGGCGCCAGCGGGGTGCTGCGCAGCTACGAGGAGGCCCTGGACGCGCTGGACTACGCGCAGCGCCTCGGCCTGTCGGCCCAGCAGCTGAAGGCCGAGGAGCTGCTGGTCTTCCCGGTGCTGATGCGCGACCGGGCGGCGATGGCCGACCTGGTGCGCAGCGTGCTCGGCCCGCTGACCGAGGCCCGCGGCGGCGCCCGTCCGCTGCTGGACACCATCGCGGTGCAGGCGGAGGCGGCGTACGTGAACGCGGAGGCGGCGCGCCGGCTGGGGCTGAGCGTGCGCACGCTGAGCTACCGGCTGGAGCGGATCAAGGCGCTCACGGGGTACGACCCCTCCGACGCGTTGCAGCGCTTCACCCTGGAGACGGCGGCGATGGGCGCGCGGCTGCTGAACTGGCCGGAGCAGCCGCTCTAGGACCCGGCCGCAAACCCCGGATGACCTGGTCGGGGCCGTCCTGTTGCCCGGTTGTCGCAATGTCACCGGGAGCGCGCGTACCAGGGTGTCAAAAGGCCGTAAAGATTGCCGGATCCTGGCAATGTGCGGACGCCGCTCCCGCTGCCATGATCTCCCCGGCGCCGAAGCGCGGCGCCGTGGGAAAGACGGGGGAGCGTGGCCGGGATGGGGGGATTCTTCGCGGCCGCGCTGGCCTTTCCGACGGCGCTGTTCAGCTTCGCGCTCGTGGTGGTCGTCGGGTACTGGCTGCTGATGCTGTTCGGCGGCCTGGTGCCCGGCGCTCTGCACGGGGGGCACGGCGCCGGGCACCACCTGGGTGCCGGGCACGCCGGGCATGTGGGCCAGGTGGGTCACGTCGGGCACGGTGTCGGGGGGCACGGTGTCGGGGGGAGCGTGGCCCACGGGGCGCCCGGCGGGGGGATCGCCCACGGCGCGCACGGTGCCAACGGTGGTGACGGTGGCGCCCACGGGGAGAGGGGCGCCGTCCACCACGCGGGCGTGCTGGACGCGCTGGGGCTGGGCGGGGTGCCCGCGACGGTGGCGGTGTCGCTGCTGGTCGCGCTCGCCTGGTTCGTCAGCCTGGCCGGCACCGTCCTCACCTCGGGGGCACCGGCGCGCAGCGGCGTGTTCGCCGTCGCGCTGGTCGCCTCCTGGGCGGGCACCCGGGTGCTCGTCCGGCCGCTGCGGCGGCTGTTCCCCGAGGACCGGCCGATCACCCGGGGGGACTTCGTCGGCCGGGTCTGCGTGATCCGCACCGGCCGGGTGACGGCCGACTTCGGGCAGGCCGAGGTCACCGCCGAGGACGGCTCCACCGCGACCGTCCAGGTCCGCGTGCTCGACGTCGAGCCGGGTCTGACGGCCGGCCGCACCGCCCTGATCTTCGACTACGACGCGGACGGCGAGCACTTCCTGGTGGCGCCCTTCGACCCGTCGCCGCCGGGCATCTGACCACTCCCCCGACGCATCGCCATCTCACCTGCTTCGCACCACCGTCTCGTCAAAGGACACCGTGATGGACACCATCGCCGTGGGTTTCGGCGTACTCGTCGCCGTCGTGCTGCTCATCCTGTTCGCCCTGCTGCTGTTCGTGGGCCGTCTGTTCCAGAAGGTCGAGCAGGGCAAGGCACTGATCGTCTCCCGGACGAAGAAGGTGGACGTCACCTTCACCGGCACGATCGTCCTGCCGATCCTGCACAAGGCCGAGTTGATGGACATCACCGCGAAGACGGTGGAGATCCATCGGGCCGGCCGGGACGGGCTGATCTGCCGGGACAACATCCGGGCGGACATCCGGATCTCCTTCTTCGTCCGGGTGAACAAGACCGTCGAGGACGTCATCAAGGTGGCGCAGTCGATCGGCACCGCCCGGGCCAGCGACCCGCAGGCGATCCAGGACTTCTTCGCGGCCAAGTTCGCCGAGGCGCTCAAGACCGTCGGCAAGCAGCTGGACTTCACCGACCTGTACACCCACCGGCACGAGTTCCGGGACCAGATCATCGCGATCATCGGCACCGACCTCAACGGCTACACCCTTGAGGACGCGGCCATCGACCACCTGGAACAGACCCCGATGAGCCAGCTGGACGGCGACAACATCCTGGACGCCCAGGGCATCCGCAAGATCACCGAGCTGACCGCGATCGAGCACGTGCGCACCAACGAGTACCAGCGCACCGAGGAGAAGGAGATCACCCGGCAGAACGTGGACGCCCGGGAGACCGTCCTGGAGCTCGAACGCCGTCAGGCCGACGCCGAGATCCGCCAGCGTCGCGAGATCGAGACCCTGCGGGCCAAGGAGGACGCGGTGATCGCCCGGGTGCAGGAGGAGGAGCGGCTCAACGCCCAGACCGCCTTCCTGCGCACCGAGGAGTTGCTCGGGGTGCAACGGGAGAACCAGGCCCGCGAGGTCGCGGTGGCGCAGAAGAACCGCGAGCGGGTGATCGCGGTGGAGAACGAGCGGATCGAGAAGGACCGCCTGCTGGAGGTGGTCGGCCGCGAGCGGGAGACCGAACTGGCCGTGATGGCCAAGGAGAAGGAGGTCGAGTCCCGCCGGCGGGAGGTCGCCGACGTGGTCCGCGAGCGGGTCGCGGTCGAGCGCACCGTCGCGGAGCAGGAGGAGGCCGTCAAGACGCTGCGCGCCACCGAGGAGGCCGAGCGGGTGCGCAAGGCGGTGGTCATCCAGGCCGAGGCCGAGGCGCAGGAGAAGCTCGTCAAGGACATCAAGGCCGCCGAGGCCGCCGAGCAGGCCGCCTCGCACAAGGCCCGCGAGGCACTGGTGCTGGCCGAGGCCCGGCAGCAGGCCGCCGAGCTGGACGCGGCCGCCAAGGTCAAGCTGGCCGAGGGCATCCGGGCGGAGGCCGCCGCCGAGGGGCTGGCCCGGGTGCAGGTGCGCGAGCAGGAGGCCGCGGCGGTGGAGAAGGTCGGCCGCGCCGAGGCCGCCGTGCAGGCCGAGAAGGCGAAGGCGGCCGCGCTGGAGGTCGGCGCCAAGCTGAAGGCCGAGGCCGAGGGCCTGACCGAGAAGGCCGCGGCGATGGCCAAGCTGGACGAGGCCTCGCGCGAGCACGAGGAGTTCCGGCTGCGGCTGGCCGCCGACAAGGACGTCCGGCTGGCCGGGCTGGACGCGCAGCGGCAGATCGCCGAGGCGCAGGCCGCGCTGGTCGCCGCCGGGCTGGAGAAGGCGAAGATCGACATCGTCGGCGGGGACTCGGTCTTCTTCGACAAGCTGGTGCAGTCGGTGACGGCCGGCAAGAGCGTGGACGCCTTCGTCGGCCACTCGGAGACCGCCCAGGCCCTGGCCGGGCCCTGGCTGGACGGGCGGGCCAGCTTCACCGAGGACCTCACCCGGGTGCTCTCCTCGGTGTCCACGGTGGACGTGCAGAACCTGACGGTCTCCGCGCTGCTGCTGCAGCTGATCGGCACCGGCGGCGAGCAGGCCGGACAGCTGCGCCGACTGCTCGACTCGGCGAAGAGGCTGGGCATCGCGGAGACACCGATCGGGACGCTGGCCGGCGCTTCCGTCAACGGCTCCAATTGACGACCCGCTGAGCGACCGAACACCTGAGGAACTGACCGTGGACGCCCTCGACGATACCCGGCTCGACGCCGGCACCTACGAGGTCCTGCGCGACCGGCTCGCCCGGTCCGCCGCCGAACTCGCCGACCGCGCACAGGCGTTGAACGCCCGCCGGGTCGCCGAGTTCGGCGGTGGGGAGCTGCGGCTCACCGGCACCGGGCGGCTGACCACCACCCGGGCCTGCCTGCCCCAGGACCTCACCGCCGTCGGCGGGCTGCTGCTGCTCGGCACCCGGCCGGTCGACGTGGCGGACGGCGCCGAGGACTTCGCGGACCTGCTCAGCCTCCACCGGCCGGACCTCTCCCCCGCCCCCGCCGACGGCACCCTGCTGGACGACCCGCGGCTGCGCCAGGATCTCGCCGAGCTGCGCCGCTACTTCCGCGACGCCCGGCTGGAGCGGCTGCGCCCGGTCGGCGGCAAGCTGCTCGCCGTCTTCCGCACCGGCCCGGCCGCCGCCGACGTCCGCGTCCTGCGCTGGCTGCTCGACGACGAGCGGGCCGCCTACCGGGACGGGCGCGGCGAGCGCGACCACACCCCCGCCGACGGCCAGCAGCTGGAGTGGACGGCGCTGACCCGCGACGACCAGCTGCCCGCCGCCCCCGGCACCCCACCGCGCGCCGACCTCGCCGGCCGGCTCCACCTCGAGGTGGACGGCGGCCGGTTGAGCCTGCTCACCCCCGACGGCCGGGAGCTGCACCGCGAGCCGCTGGCCGAGGCCCTGCAGACCCTCGCCGACGCCCAGATCGCCCACGCCCGGCTCGGCACCCTGCTGCTGGTGCGGGTACGCCCGTACCAGGAGGAGACCGTCCGGCACCTGGTGGTGCACCTGCCCACCGGGAAGGTCACCCGGATCGACGCGCTCGGCCGGGCCTGCCTGCGGCTGCCCGCCGACCAGGGCGTGGCCTTCCCCGGCGGCTGCCACCTCGTCGACGGCACCGTGCGCACCTTCGACCAGCCGGTGGACGGCCTCGCGTACGAGCGCACCGTCCTGTCGCCCAACGGCGAGGACGTGCTGTACGAGTTCCGCTCCGCCGCCGACGGGCGCGCGCTGCTGCAGCCGTACAACAGCGTCCGCCAGGAGGCCGCCGCCCCGCTCGCCTGCCAGGGCTACGCACTGCTCGCCGACGGCACCCTCATCGCTCTGCGCCCGGCCGAGGACGGACCCACCCGGCTGCACCCCGTCCAGCTCTGGCAGAGCCCGTTCACCAGCGAGCGCCACGCCGCCGAACAGCCGCCCGGCACCGGCCCGTTGGCCCGGATCGGCAACGCCGACCTGGTCCGCGGCCTGGCCGACTGCCTGGCCCTGGCCCGGCTGGCCGCCGCCGGGGCCGACACCCCGGCAGGCCACCAGGCCGTGCTGGCCGCCTGCACCCGCACCGCCGACCGGCACCACTGGCTCGGCCAGAGCGGCCTGGGCGACCTCGCCGCGCCGCTCGCCGAGATCCGCGACACCGCCCGGCAGGTGGTCGCCGAGTACGAGGCGATCGCCCAGCTCACCGCGCACGCCGCCGGGCGGACCGAGGAGGCCGCCGAGCACGTCGAGGGCCTGTTGCGCACCGCGCGCGGTGAGACCCTCGCCGACGCCGCCGAGTGGGTCGACCGGCTGGCCGGGCTGCGCCGCGCCCAGGGCCGGGTCGAGGCGCTGCGCGAGCTGCCGCGCTCGGACCGGGAACGGATCGACGCGCTCGCCGAACACCTCGCCCAGGGACTCGCCGAGGCCGCCGAACGGGCCGTCGTCCAGCTCGCCGAGCCCGCCGCCTTCGAACCGCACCGGCGGCGGGCCGTCGAGCTGGCCGAGCGCTGCGCCGCCATCGCCACCGCCGCCGAGGCGGAGCCCCTCGGTGTCGAGCTGGGCACCCAGGGCGAGGCCCTGCAGACCGTCTCGGAGCTGATCGGCACCCTCGACCTGGCCGACGCCACCACCCGCACCGCGATCCTGGACCGGCTCGCCGACGTGCTCGGGCTGCTCAACCGGGCCCGCAGCACGCTCACCGTCCGCCGCCGGGAGCTGCGCACCCGTGAGGCCGCCGCCGAGTTCGCCGCCGAGACCGCACTGCTCGCCCAGGCCGCCACCACCGCGCTCGCCGCCGCCGACACCCCCGAGGCCTGCGACGACCAGCTCGGCCGACTCCTGCTGCGGATCGAGCAGTTGGAGACCCGCTTCGCCGACGCCGACCCGGCGCTCGGCGAACAGCTCGCCGACCGGCGCACCGAGCTCCACGACGCCCTCACCGCCCGCCGCCAGCACCTGCTGGAGGAGCGGGCCCGCCGCGCCGACCGGCTGTCCGCCTCCGCCGACCGCATCCTCGACACCCTGCACCGGCGGCTGGCCGCCCTCGGCACCACCTCCGAGATCGACGCCGCCCTGGCCGCCGACCCCAGCGCCGTCAAACTCCGCGACCTCGCCCGGCAGTTGACCGAACTCGGCGACCGGGTCCGCGCCGAGGAGCTGACCGGACGGCTGCGCGCCGCCCGCGGCCGCGCCCACCGGGCGCTGCGCGACCGGGCCGAACTCGCCGGGGACGGCCCCGGCACCCTGCGGCTGGGCCGCCACCTGTTCGCGGTCACCACCCAGCGGCCCGAACTCACCCTGCTGCCCTGGCGCGGCCGCCCCGCCTTCAGCCTCACCGGCACCGACTACCGCTCCCCCGTCACCGACCCGGCCTTCGCCGCCACCGAGCGCTACTGGGCCCGCCCGCTGCCCTCGGAGACCCCGGCGCTCTACCGCGCCGAGTACCTGGCCGCCAGCCTGCTGCTGGCCGCCCGACCGGGGACGCTGTCGGGCACCCTCACGTCCGACGCGGACCTGCTGGAGCACGTCCGACGGGCCGCCGAGCAGCGCCCGGACGAGGGCTACCAGCGCGGGGTCCACGACCACGACGCGGCGCTGGTGCTCCGCGCCCTGCTCGAACTCGGAGCCGAGGCCGGTCTGTTGCGACACCCGGCGGACGCCCGGGCGGCGGCCCAGCTGTACTGGGCGCACGGCACGGACGAGCGGCAGCGGCTGGTCTGGCGCACCCGGGCCCGCTCGCTCGGCCTCGCCCGGCAGGCCTACGGGCCGGTGCCGGCCCTGGACGCGCTGGCCGCCGAACTGTCGGCCGCCGTCGCGGAGTTCACGCCGGGCGCGCTCGGCGCCGGGGACTACCTGGTGGCCGAACTCGCCGCCGCCACACCGACCTTCGTGTACTCGGCCGGGGCGGTGGCGCTGCTGGAGAAGTTCCACGCCGCGCCCGAGTCCGCCGGGCTGACGGAGGCGCTGGCCGCACTGCCGGAGGAGCCGTCGCTGCTCCCCGCGCGGCGCCAACTGGCCTCCGCCTGGCTGGAGTCGGCCGCCGCCGACGCCGACCCGGGCGACCTCGCCGAGGCCGCCGCCGTGCTGCTCTGCCCCTCGTTGCCGCGCCGCCCCGCCGAGGGCGCCGTCGCCACCCGGCTGACCGGGCTGCTCGGCGACCACCCGCGCGTCTCCGGCGGGCGGCTGGACCTGCGTCTGGACGAACTGCTCGCCCGTGTCCGCGAGTTCGAGGACGTCGAGATCCCCGGATACCGCGCGTACCAGCGACTGCGCGGCGAACTGCTGGCCGCCGAGCACGCCCGGCTGCGGCTCGACCAGTACCGGCCCGCGCCGCTCAACGGCTTCGTCCGCAACCGGCTGATCGACCAGGTGTACCTGCCGCTGGTCGGCGACAACCTCGCCAAGCAGCTCGGCACCGCGGACTCCGGCGGGCCGGTGGACCGCAGCGGCCTGCTGCTGCTGGTCTCGCCGCCCGGCTACGGCAAGACCACCCTGGTCGAGTACCTCGCCGAGCGGCTCGGCCTGCTGCTGGTCCCGGTCAGCGGCCCGGCGCTCGGGCACCGCGTCACCTCGCTGGACCCGGCCGAGGCCCCGGACGCCACCGCCCGGCGCGAGCTGGAGAAGCTCAACTTCGCCCTGCACGCGGGCGACAACGCGCTGCTCTACCTGGACGACGTCCAGCACACCTCGCCCGAGTTCCTGCAGCGCTTCGTCCCGCTGTGCGACGCCCAGCGCCGACTCGACGGCGTCTGGGACGGCGAGGCCCGCGAGTGGGACCTGCGCGGCAAGCGCTTCGCCGTGGTGATGGCCGCCAACCCGTACACCGAGTCCGGCCGGCTCTTCCGGCTGCCCGACATGCTCGCCAACCGCGCCGACGTGTGGAACCTCGGCGACGCCGTCGCCGGGCGCGAGGACGTCTTCGCGCTCAGCTTCGTCGAGAACGCCCTGCCCGCCAGCCCGCACCTGGCCCCGCTCGCCCATGCCGAGCGGGAGGACCTGGACACCCTGCTCGCGCGGGCCTCGGGCACCCCGGGCGGGCAGCTCGCGGGCGCCTGGCCGGCCGCCGAGGTCGAACGGATGACCGCCGTCCTGGCCGGGCTGCTCCACCTGCGCACCACCGTCCTGGCCGTCAACCGCGCCTACCTGGCCTCCGCCGCCCAGGACGACCGCGCCCGCACCGAGCCGCCCTTCCTGCTCCAGGGTTCCTATCGCAACATGGCCAAGCTCGCCCAGCGCCTCGACCCCGCGCTCACCCGCCCCGAGCTCGACGCCCTGCTCACCGACCACTACCGCGCCGAGGCCCAGCCGCTGGGCGCCGACGCCGAGGCGCAGTTGCTGAAGCTGGCCGAGCTGTGGGGCACCCTGACGCCGGAACAGGTCGAGCGCTGGGCGGAGCTGAAGCGCGCCTGGCGGGCCACGGACCGAATCGAACGGCCTTGACCTCAACCGCACTTCAGGTCCTACGGTCGGCCGCATGACCTTCACCGAACGAGAGCGCGAGTACCTCGGCGCCCAGCCGCTGGCCCGCCTGGCCACCATCGGCCCCGAGGGCGGACCCCACGTCCGCCCGGTGGGCTTCCGGCTCAACGCCGACGGCACCGTCGACATCGGCGGCCCGGACAACGCCCGCAGCCGCAAGTACCTCAACGCCCAGGCCCGCCCCGACGTCTCCGTACTGGTGGACGACCTGGCCCCCGCCGACGACCCGGTGGCCGCCGGCTGGGGCCGCGGCATCGAGATCAGGGGCCGCGCGGAGGTCCTGACCGTCGACGTGCCGCCGGTGCAACCGGACGCGTTCAGCAAGGACGTCATCCGGGTGCACCCCCGCCGGGTCATCACCTGGAACCTGGCAGCACGGGGGACCACCGCCCGCGACGTCGGGTGATTTCCCCCTTCCGCACCTTCACCGCCGTCGTGAAGGTCTGCCGGGACTCCGCGGGCGTCGGGTCGTCGGAGCTGAGCGCGGCCGCGCGGACGACGTCCACGTCCCCCAGCACGTGTTCGACGGCCGCCGGGACACCCGGGCCGAGCCGATCCCGGGCCCCGGCCACTGCGCCGTCTCCAGGTTCGGCAAGGCGATGGGCGTCATCGCCCCCTGGCTGCAGGACCCCTGGTCGGATAGTCACCCCGTCCGACGACCGCACCTTCCCTCCCGGCGGCGCAGTCCCCGTGGCGCCGCCGGGAGCCCGCCGGCTCAGCGCCCGCGCCGTGCTGGCCGACCGGACCGCGTTCTCCTGGGGCGACTTCCATCACCTGTCGTTCACCGAGGGCGAGTTCGACGGCGCCTACTCGATGGAGACGCTGGTCCACTCCTACGATCCGCCGCGCGCGCTGGCCGAACTCCACCGGGTGCTGCGCCCCGGCGGTCGGCTGGTCCTGCTCGGCCCGATGAGTACCGTCCCGCTGGACGAACTCCCGCCGCGGGCCAGGGCGTTGCTCGAACCGTACCTGGACGCGATGGTGATGACGGGCGCCCGGCTCTACCATGCCCGCAACCTGCCACGACTGCTCGCCGAAGCCGGCTTCGAGGTCGAGGAGGCGCTGGACGCGACGGCGTACTACACGCCCACCACCGAGGCCGTGCACACGTACTTCCGGCTGCCCTGGGAGCTGCTGCGCCGCGTCGGCGACCCGGCGAAGTGGCTCAATCTCCGCTCCACGGTGGCGATGTACGGCGTGCGCGAGTACGTCGCCTGGTACGTTCACACCGCCGTCAAGCCGCCGGGGTGACCTCCGCCGTGGCGGAGCGCTCCGCCCCGCCGCTCCGACACCGGGCGCGGCAGCTCTATCCCGAGGGCTCCCAGGTCGTCGAGGGCTCCCAGGTCGTCGAGGGTTCCCAGGTCGTCGGGGACTCCCAGGTCGTCGCCGGCTCCCAGGTCATCGCCGGCGCCCAGGTCGTCGACGTCTCCGAGGCAGCCGGCGCAGCCGAGGTCATCGAGGCCATCGAGGCGGCCAGCGACTCGGCCAGCGACTCCCAGACCGGGTCCGGCAGCCCGGGCACCGTCCGCCCCTCCGACCGCCACAACCGGGCCAGCTCGGCATAGATGGGCTCCTCCGGGTCGGGTTCCGGAGGGTGCCCTGCCCCATGCAGGATCGTTTCCTCGGTCGGCCAACGCCATGCAGCCGACGCCACCCCAAAACTACTCACATCAACCCAACGCGCCCCACGCGCACCAGGTCACGGTCACATCAGTCGGACGGCCCGCGCGCGCACCCCGCGCGGGCGCCCCGAATCACCGGCGCGCGCCCCCACCACCGGCCCCACCGCCGGCCCGGCGCCGCCACCCCGGCCGGCCTACCGCCGCCCCGCCGCCAGCAGCTCCGCCACCGTGGCCAGCTTCACCCGCGGCCGCCCCTGCGCCTCGCCCCGCTCGCGCTCCGCCCGCTCCACCGCGCGCAGCTCCCGCAGCCCGACCGCGTCCGGCCGACGCCGCCGCACCAGCCGTTCGAACTCCTGGCGCCCGGCCGGTGGTGCGGGCAGCGCCCGGGCCACCGCGTCGTCCAGCAGCGCGTCCACCGTCTCCCGCGCGCAGGCCCGGTTGGCGCCGATCCCGCCGGACGGCCCGCGCTTGGCCCAGCCCACCACGTACGCCCCGGGCAGCGCCCGCCCGGTGGCCGGGTCGACGACCCGCCCGCCGCGCTGGGCGACCGTCCCGGTGCGCTCGTCGAAGGGCAGCCCCGGCACCGGCACGCCCCGGTGTCCGATGGAGCGCACCACCAGAGCGGCCCGCAGGGTGTCGCGCTCCCCGGTGGCCTCGGCCCGCCCCGCCGCCGTCATCCTCGTCCGCTCGACGGTCACGGACTCGACCCGCCCGTCCCCGCCCAGCCCGACCGGCGCGGACAGGAACCGCAGCACGATCCGCCGCCCCGGCCCCGGCTCCGCGCCCCCGTCGTACGGCACCAGCGGCAGGCCGACGAGCTGCCCGGCCCGCGAGTCCGGCGCCGCCGCCTCGATCGCCGCCCGCACCTCCGGGTGGTCCTCGACCACCAGCTCGACGCCCGGCAGCCGGCGCAGCGCCAGGAACTCCGTCCTCGTCCAGGCCGCCTGTTCGGGCCCACGCCGGGCCAGCAGCACGACCTCCCGCACCCGGCTGCGGCGCAGCGCGGCCAGCGCGTGGTCGGCGATGTCGGTGGCGGCGAGCCGGTCGGGGTCGGTGAGCAGGATCCGGGCGATGTCCACCGCGACGTTGCCGTTGCCGACCACGACCACGCGCTCGGCGGACAGTTCCACCGCGTCGCCCGGCACCGTCGGGTCGGCGTTGTACCAGCCGACGAAGGCGGTCGCGGGCAGGCTGCCCGGCAGGTCCTCGCCAGGGACGCCGAGCCGGCGGTCGGAGGCCGCGCCGACCGCGTACACCACCGCGTGGTGGTGCGCGGCCAGTTCCTCGTGGGTGACGTCGGTGCCGACCTCCAGGTTGAGGTGCATCCGCAGCCTCGGGTCGTGGAAGACGCTCGCGAAGCTCTCCGCGATCCGCTTGGTGGACTGGTGGTCGGGGGCGACGCCGTGTCGCAGCAGGCCGCCGGTGACCGGCAGCCGGTCGATCATGGTGAGCTCGGCGCTGGTGCAGCGCAGCAGTTCCTGCGCGGTGTACCCGGCGGAGGGCCCGGTGCCGACCACGGCGATCCGCAGTGTGCCGACCTCGCCGGGCAGGCTGCGCGGGAAGCCGGGCGCACCCCAGGCGTGGTCGTTGGGGTGGTCGCGGAACCAGTCCCGATTGAGGTCGCCGAACACGGTGTCCGGCCCGCGCAGCCGGTCGACCGGGAACACCGCGTCGACCGGGCAGGCGTCCGCGCAGGCTCCGCAGTCGATGCACGCCCGCGGGTCGATGTAGAGCATGTCGGTGGTGCCGAACTCCGGCTCGTCCGGGGTCGGGTGGATGCAGTTGACCGGGCAGACGGACACGCACGAGGCGTCGTTGCAGCAGGTCTGGGTGATCGCGTAGGCCATGGCCGGAGTGGGGTCCTCGCTGTGTCTGATGTGCCGGTGCCTGGTGAGGTGTGGCCGACTGGCCGTCAGAGCATGTGCACGCGGCGGTAGACGGCCGCCGAGCGGCTGGTGAGCAGCCCCGCCTCGGCGAGGAAGGCCATCAGGTGCCGGGAGCTGTTGCGCATCATCGCCTTGCGGTGCTCGTTGCCCTTCACCTCGTCGAGCGCCCGCGCGACGTCCAGCCCGGCGGCCTTGTACACGCCCGGGTGGACCATGCTGGTGACGATGACGTACGCGCCGACGGCGATGCCGGTGGCCGAGGCGCGGCGGCGGGCCGGGCTCGCGTGGCGCATCCGCTCGCGGATCTCCTGCCGGGCGAACTTCATGTGCCGCGACTCCTCGACCACGTGGATCCGGGAGCTGCCGCGGACGATCTCCAGGACGTTCTCGCCGCGCATCCAGTCGCGCTGCATGACGTCCAGCACCTCTTCGGCCACCAGGATGCCGCCGTAGGCGAGTTCGCCCTTGGCGAGCGCCTTGAACGCGCGTCCGGCCTGGGCGATCACCTTGTTCGGCCGGTAGGCGGGGACGCCCATCTTCTCGCAGGCGCGGGCGAACATGATCGAGTGGCGGCACTCGTCGGCGATCTCGGTGAGCGCGAACTGGAACTCGGCGCTGGCGGGGTTCTTGAGGTACTGGTCGCGCAGCACCATCTGCTGGAGGATCATCTCGAACCAGATGCCGGTGTTCATGATCGAGCAGACCTCGTGCCGGGTGAGCGTGACCCGCTGCCGCTCGGTCATCTCGTCCCACAGCCTGGTGCCGTAGAGCGTGCTCCACTCGGGGTTGAGGCCGTAGTGCTCCTCCGGGAGGGGCGCGTCCCAGTCGATCTCGGTCGAGGGGTCGAAGGAGAGGGTGGCGGCCGACTCCAGCAGCCGCTTCGAGACGTCGTCGTCGGCCGCGGTGTGGCCGTGCTCCGTGTGCCAGGTGAGAGCCATGGCTGCCTCCAGGTGCCTGCCGCTGCGGGTTCCCGCTCACCCGCTTATTAGACGGACAGTACAATAAGAGCCCGCCGCCGAGAACCCCCTGCGCGACGGCGATACGGCGTGCGGCAGTACGGCGCACGCCCCCTACCCGCTACGCGCCGATCGCCTTCCGCAGGACCTCGGGTGTCGGTTCAGCGGAAGGCGGCGGCGTTGCGAACCGACTGCGGCGAACCGGTCAGGAGCCGCGCCGGTCCTCGGCGTCGAAGGCGGCGAGGGCGCCCGCCCCGGGCTCCAGGGCGCGGCGCAGCGCCGTCCGGACGGGCGCCTCCAAGCCCCCCAGGGCTTCGGAGAGTTCGTCCGCGATGTCGGCGGCGATCTCGGCCGCCACCGCGTCGGCGGGCGTGCGCGGGCCGAGTTTGCTGACGGCGGCGGCCGCGCGGGTGGGGGTGAGCAGGGCCGAGGCCTGGACCAGGAGCCAGCCGGGGACGCCGGCGGCGCCCTCGGGCGGGGGGAGGTAGGGGCGGGCGCCGTCGTAGCGGTCGTCCTCGGCGAAGGCCTTCTGCTTGATCTTGAGCACCGGGCGGGCGGGGCCCGCTTCGGGCCACTCGCCGGCGGGCTTGAGGACGTAGCCCTCGGCGAGGTTGTCGGCGAGCTCGGGCAGGCCGAGCAGCGCCGGGACGCGGCTGGGGAAGGCGACCGGCAGCTCCTGAAGGGTGTTCAGCGGGCCGTGGCCGAGCAGGGGGACGCAGGTGAGGCCGGCGCCGGCGGAAACGGTACGCAGCTCGCGGTCGGAGAGCCACCGCAGGCCCTCGGCGGTCTCCACCGTGGCATCGAAGGGCAGCCAGCGCAGGCCGGGCGCGTACCAGACGCCGGTCTGGACGGGCTCGACACCAACGACGGCGGGTACGTCGGGGTGCGGGTAGCGGCCGCCGGCGAGTTCGCCGTAGAGGGTGACGGTCGCGGCGACCCCCCGGGTCGCGCGGATCGCCGCCGCGAAGCGCCCGGCGGCCACCGAGAGCCGCGGCCAGATCCGGCTCACGCCGAAGAAGGCGTCGAGCTCCTCGTCGCCCAGCAGGTCGCGCCGTTTGGCCGCCCGCACCGAGCCGCCTTCGCACACCACGGCGAAGTGCGCGCCGTGCACCTTCTCCGCCGCGATCCACTCCCGGCCGCCGGGCGCGCCGGAGCGGCCCCGCGCGGGGATCTTCGGGTAGGGCCGCAGCTCGGGCCGTTCGAACGACGTCTCGGACACGAACAGATCCTCGCCGGGGAACCCGCCCACTGGCAACGGGGATTCACCGCCGGGCGGCCGAACGGGCCCTCACCGCGGGCGGCCGAACGGGCCCTCACCGCCCGGCGGCCTCAGCCGTGCGCCCACAGCCGGGTCAGGTGCGCGTGCAGGAGCTGCTCCGCCTCCTCCGCCGTGCGGTGGCCGATCAGCACGTGCTCGGTGAGCCCGTCGGCGAGGGCCAGGAGGGTACGGGCCTCGCCCTGTGCGTCCAGGCTGCCGGAGGCCTCGGCGACCAGTCGGGTCAGCAGACCCTCCAGGTCGGCGTAACTGGTCCGCAGGCTCGCCGCCAGGTCGGGGTTGACGGCGGCGGCGGCCAGGAAGGCGAGCCAGATCCGTGCCTCGGCGCGGTGTTCCTCCCGCAGCAGCGCCACCTCGCCGACCACGTGCCCCACGGCGCTGGCCGCCGACTGGGCCGGGGCGGAGCGCAGCCGGGCGTGGGCCCGCCCGGTGACCTGCTCGCCGATGTGGGCGAGGGCGAACCGGAGCATCTCGTCCTTGGTGCGGAAGCAGCGCTGGACGGCGCCCATCGAGACCTCGGCCCGGGCGGCGACGTCCCGCAGGGTGACGCCCTCCAGTCCCTGGGCGTCGATCAGCGCGCACACCGCCTCGGCGATCCGGCGGCGCCGTTCCTCGTGGTCGACCTGTTTCGGCATTCGGGGACCCCCTTCGATCCGATGCAAGCGTATCGGATCGGCGGCGCCGAAAGGGCCCCACCCGGTCCGCCCGGGTGGGGCCCGACCAGCGCCTCAGCCCTCGTAGGGACGGGCGGCGCGCCCCTCGCGCAGGGTCAGGCCCCACCAGGCGAGCTGGTCGAGCAGCACGGTGGCGGCCTTGCCGGCGCCGTCGGCGTCCTCGGGGCGGCCCTGCTCGTCGAACTTCTCCCAGGCCATGTGGAAGCTGACGGTGTCCCGCAGGGTGACGGCGTGCAGCTCGGCGAAGACCTGGCGCAGCTGCTCGACGGCCCGTTGGCCGCCGACCATGCCGCCGTAGGAGACGAAGCCGACCGGCTTGGCCCGCCACTCGCGGTAGACGTAGTCGATGGCGAGCTTCAGGGAGGCCGGGTAGCCGTGGTTGTACTCGGGGGTGATGACGACGAAGCCGTCGAGGCCCTCGATCCGCTGGGCCAGGGTGAGGGTGTCCGGCTGCGGCTCGCCGGCGTCCAGGGTGAGCTTCAGCTCCTCGACCAGGGCGGGCTCGGACAGGTCGATGACATGGACGTCCATGTCGTCGCGCCCGCCGATCTCGGAGAGGAACCACTGGGCGACCTTGTCGGCGAAGCGGCCGGTGCGGACGCTGCCGATGATGACGCCGATCTTGAGCGGGTTGCCAGCCATGGGGACTCCTGATGCGTGACGGATGGGAGCGAGAGAGGTGGGAGCGAGGGGTGGGACGAGGGAGTCGGCCGACCGGAGCGCGACGTCGGGCAGCGCCCCGGGGTGTCCGACAGGGGCGACTCAGCCGGCGATCAGGACGATCTTTCCGCGGCCGTGGCCGGTCTCCAGCTCGCGGTGGGCCTCGGCGGCCCGGGCGAGCGGGAGGGTCCTGCGGATGTGGACGGTGAGCCTGCCGTCGGCGGCCAGGGCGGCCAGCTCGGCGAGCCGCTGCGGGGAGCGCCGGCTGCCGATCCAGCGCACGCCCAGCTCCTCGTGGACGTCGAAGGCGAAGATCGTGCCGACCCGGTCCTTGTCCTCGACCAGCTCGGCGGCGACCCGCAGGCCCTCGGCGCTGGCGGTGTCCAGGGCGGCGTCCACGCCGTCGGGGGCCGCGGCGCGGACCCGGTCGATCAGGCCCTCGCCGTAGGTGACCGGGACGGCGCCCAGCTCCCGCAGGTAGGCGTGGTTCTCCTCGCGGGCGGTGGCGATCACCTTGGCGCCGCGGGCCACCGCGAGCTGGACGGCGACCGTGCCGACGCCACCGGCAGCGCCGTTGATCAGCACGGTTTCGCCCCGGGCGACACCCAGGACCTCGATCGCGGTGTGGGCGGTCTGGCCCGAGGCGGAAAGGCAGCCCGCCACCTCCCAGGGCAGCGCGCCGGGCTTGGGCACGATCTGGTCGGCGGGGGCGACGACGTACTCGGCGTAGGTGAGCTGGGTCCGGTAGCCGAGGACCTCGTCGCCGACCGCGAAGTCGGTGACGCCCTCGCCGAGCGCGTCCACCACTCCGGCGAAGTCGCCGCCGGTGACGTGCGGGAAGGTGATGGTGAAGCCGGGCGGGTTCCAGCCCTGGCGGACGGCGCAGTCGGTCGGCTGGGCTCCCGCCGCCTTGACCTTCACCCGCACCTCGCCCGGGCCCGGCCGCGGCGTCGGCAGCTCCAGCAGCTCCAGGACCTCGGGACCGCCGAACGTACGGAACGCGGCAGCCTTCATGGCAACACTCCTTGACAGCAAAGGAATTGGCGGCGAATCCCCCATCGCGGGGGCGGTAGAGCGAAGATAAAACCTCAAGCCGACTTGAGATCAACTCGATGGGCCGAAACCTCTCCCCGATGGCCGAATCCAGCCGCCCGACCCGACCCGGCCCCGCCCGCCGCACCGCAACTCCACGACCCCGGCCCCCGCAGCCCGTCCCCCGTAACCCGCCCCCGGGCGCGTTTTCTCAGGTCAAGGCCCGATACTGCTCCCATGGCACGGGCACAGCTGATCGATGACGACTCCGAACGCGGTTTCGGCTACCGTTGCGGACCGCTGTGACGATCGACCCCGCTCCCCCGCCCGAGCGCCCCAAGCCACACCCGGACCCGCACCCGCACCGCCTGGTCCGGCTTCGCCGTGCCGTCGCCGGGCTGCGCCCGCGGCTGGTGGTCGCCTTCGTCGCCGTCGCCGCCCTGGCCGCGCTGGCCACCGCCGTGCTCACCTACCGGGCCGCGACCACCTCCACGCTCGACCTGACCAAGGACACCGCCCTCGACGAGCTGCGCCGCCGCATCGACATCCTGGCGCCGGCCCTGCCCTTCCCGCCCAACCAGAGCGAACTGGACCGCCTGGCGGGCCAGTTGTCCGGCACCGGCGGCTTCCGGGACTGGCGGGTGCTGGCCTCCTACGGCACCGAGCACTCCCAGTGGACCCAGCCGGTGGCCGTCCCGCCCACCCTGGAGGCCACCGTCGGCCGCGGCCACGCCGCGTTCCAGCGCTTCACCGCCCCCGACGACCACCCCTGGCTCGCCGTCGGCGTCCCCGTCACCTACGGCACCGCCGGCCCCTCCGTACCGGCCGGCGCCCCCTCCGGGCTGACCGTCTACGCTGTGCTGCCGCTCGACCGCGAACAGAGCGCCGCCAACGCCCTGCTCGCCGGCGCCGCCGGAGCCGGGGTGCTCGTCGCCGTGCTGGCCGCCGGACTGGCGCTGCTGGCCGCCCGCCAGGTGCTGCGCCCGGTCCGGGCCCTGGGCGACGCCGCCCACGCCCTGGCCCAGGGCAAGCTGGACACCCGGCTGACCGTCACCGGCCACGACGAACTCGCCCAGCTCTCCAAGACCTTCAACCACACCGCCCGCACCCTCCAGGGCACCATCGAGGAACTGCGCGCCATCGAGTCCCAGGGCCGCCGGTTCGCCGCCGACGTCTCGCACGAGCTGCGCACCCCGCTGGCCGCGATGCTCGCCGTCACCGACATCCTCGACGAGGACGCCGAACACCTCCCCGCCGACACCGCCACCGCCCTGCGCATGATCAGCAACGAGACCACGCGCCTCACCCGCCTGGTCAACGACCTGATCGAGATCTCCCGCCTGGACGCCGGGGCGGCACCGCTGCGCGCCGAGTCCATCGACGCCGCCATCGCCGTCCGCGAGACCCTCGACCTGCGCGGCTGGAACGACCAGGTCGAACTGGACCTGCCCGCCGCCCTGCCCGTCCGGCTCGACCCGCGCCGCTTCGACGTCATCGTCGCCAACCTGGTCGGCAACGCCCTGCGGCACGGCCGCCCGCCCGTCCGGGTCGTCCTGCGCGGCCCGGACGACGAGCTGGTGCTCACCGTCACGGACAGCGGGCCGGGCATCCCACCCGCCGAACTCCCGCACCTCTTCGACCGCTTCTACAAGGCCGACAAGTCCCGGGCCCGCTCCGAGGGCAGCGGCCTGGGCCTGGCCATCGCCCAGGAGAACGCCCGGCTGCACGGCGGCCTCATCGAGGCCGCCAACTCGCCCGACAGCGGTGCGGTGTTCACCCTCGTCCTGCCCCGCGGCCTCGACACCGAGGAGGACCGGTGACCGTCCAAAAGCCTCTGTCTCTGCCTCTGCCTCTGCCTCTGCGTCCGCGTCTGCTCGGAGTCGCCGCAGCCCTGCTGCTGGCCTGCGGCTGCTCGATCTCCACCACCGGCCCGGTGCGCAGCGGGCAGCCGGCCACCGGCATCAAACCGGGCGTCCGGCTGTACTTCCTGGACCAGCACGGCATCAGCCTGGTCATCCGTCCCTCCACCCAGCGCGAGGACCTCCAGCAGACCCTGAACACCCTGGTCGCCGGGCCCAACCAGGCGGAGAAGCGCTCCGGCCTGTACAGCACCCTCCCGGCGAACGGCCGCATCGAGGCCACCGACACCCCCGGCACGGTCACCCTGCGCCTGTCCTGGTCCGCCTCCTCGCTGTCCGCCCCCGCCATCCAGCAGCTCGTCTGCACCGCCGAGGACGCCCCGACCATGGGCCCGGTACCGAAGATCGCGATCGTCAGCAGCGACGCCCCCTCCGCCATCCAGCAGGAGTGCGACCTGCACCGGGCCGGCTGAGCACCAGGCCGGCTGCGCGCCGAGACACCGGGAGACGGCGAGACCAAAAAGGCGGCGAGGACAAAAGAAGCGGCCGGTCGACTCGAAAGTCAACCGGCCGCTCTCTGTGCGCGAGGGGGGAGTTGAACCCCCACGCCCTTTCGGGCACTGGAACCTGAATCCAGCGCGTCTGCCTATTCCGCCACCCGCGCATCTGGGTGATGGGTTAAGCATAGACCATCTGGAGGGGTGCCTCTGACCACCCCGAGACGACCGGCAGGCGACGCCGGTTCACCGACGACGCTGCCACCCGCGACCGGCCCCCGGCGAGCGCTGCTGGCCGATTGGAGTGAGAGGCCGCGCACCGGGCCGGGTGCCTGGTCGTTTCGGGCGTAGTTCGCCGCGCCACCCGTCGAACGGTCTGTGCACGCTGGACCAGGGCCCGGGGGCCGAACAGCGCGTCGACCGCACCGGTCCGCCGCCCCCGGCCCCATCACCGTACCGACGGGAGCACAGCATGATCGGGACCCCCGAGCCCTTCGACGACGCCGCGGGGCCGCCGCCCCTGCCGGGTTGCGCCGAGGACGCGGCCGGCGCACTGAAGCAGATGTTCGTGGACCTGACCCAGGGTGTCCGGATGGCCCGCGGCCAGGACCCGGTCAGGCGGCCGGTGTTCCTCAAGCCGCACGGCGTCGCCCGCGGCACGCTCACCGTCGCCGAGGACCTGCCGGCCGAGCTGCGGGTCGGGTTCCTGGAGGCGGCCCGCACCCGGCCCGGCGGCCTGGAGGCCTGGGTGCGGTTCTCCAGCGACACCGTGCCCGGCCTGCCCGACCTGAGGACCACCCTCGGCGTGGGCCTCAAGCTGTTCGGCGTGCCCGGCCCCAAGCTGCTGGAGGGCTACACCGAGGCCGGCACCCAGGACCTGCTGCTGCAGAACCACGACGTGTTCTTCGTGGACACCGCCCAGGACATGTGCGAGTTCACCAAGGCCGGTGTCGTCGACGGCAGTTACGACAAGTACCTGGCGGCCCACCCGGTCACCGCCGAGATCCTCGACGCGATGGCCAAGTTCGAGGCCAGCGTGCTGACCGCCACGTACTGGGGCGTGCTCCCCTACGCCTTCGGGCCGGACCGCTTCGTCAAGTACAAGCTGGTGCCCGCCGGTTGCGAGCCCGCCGACCCGAACGCGACGCCGCCCGACGAGGATCCGACCTACCTCGGCGCCGACCTGGTCCACCGGCTCGGGGCCGGCCCGGCCGCCTTCGACCTGCTGCTCCAGTTCCGCACCGACGACGAGAAGATGCCGCTGGACATGGCGACGGTGCGCTGGAGCGAGTCCGAGAGCACCCCGGTGAGGGTGGCCCGGCTGACCTTCCAGCAGCAGGACGTCACCGCCCGCGGCCAGGCCGCGTACGGCGAGAACCTCTCCCTCAACCCCTGGCACGGCCTCGCCGAGCACCGGCCCATCGGCAGCATCTCCGACGTACGCAAGACGGTCTACCTGGCCTCGGCCGAGCAGCGCCGGGACGTGAACGGCGTGCCGACGGCCGAGCCCGGACCCGCCCGACCGCAGCTCACCCCGCCGCCCGCCCGCGACACCCGGATCGTCCGGGCCGCCGTGCACCCGGCGATCGGCGTGGCCCGGGTCGGCGACAGCACCATGGACGACTTCGTCCTCGCCCCCGAGGTCGACGACCCGCCCCCGCTGCCCGTCGGCAGCTACAAGGACGTCACCGGCGCCCTGAAGCGCCAGGCCGCCCGGTTCCGGGTGTACGGCTACAACGCCGCCGGCGAGCCGGTCGCCGAACTGACCGCCGACAACGCCGACCTGCGCTGGAAGGTGCACGTCGTCAACTCCAAGGCCGCCTGGTACCAGTTCCAGATCGCCCTGGACATCCCGGACTCGGGCCAGGCCGACCCGAGCAACCTGCGCAACCCCAAGATCCCGGCCGACCAGCGCAAGAACCTCCTGGTCATCGACCCCGGCCCCCGCTGGGTGCGCGGCCGCAACCGCTCCGCCCAGCCCGAGTACCGCTTCGACACCGGCACCTTCATGGGCAAGCCGGTCTACCTCGGCGAGCTGCGCACCGACGACAGCGGCCGGCTGATCTTCCTCGGCGGCCGGGGCGTCTCGGCCTCGGCGACCGGCGCCCCCGCCGACACCTTCGCCAACAACGACGGCTGGCACGACGACGTCTCCGACGGCCCGGTCACCGCCGAGGTGAGCATCGACGGCCGCCCGATCCCGGTCGAGCCGGCCTGGGTGGTGACGGCCCCGCCCAACTACGCACCCGAACTCACCTCGGTGCGCACCATGTACGACCTGGTCCGGGACGCCTTCGTCACCGAGGGCCGGCTGCCCGAGCCGCAGCAGGTGTCCTTCACCGGGGACGTCCTGCCCGTGCTGCGCGGCCTGTGCGGCCTGCAGTGGGTCAACAAGGGCCTGGCCACCCAGTTCGGCTTCGACGGCCGCGAGGACCTGCTCACCCGCCTCGGCGACCTGTCGGATCCCTCGCCGGTCCAGCAGGAGCTGCGCCGCCAGGTCTGGCTGGCCATCCGCGACTACGACCGCGACGGCATGTCACCCGTGCCCTGGCCGGCCGTCTACGGCGACGCGATGAACATCCCGCCCCAGTCGGTCCGGCAGCACGTGACGCTCTCCGCGCTCCAGTACCGGCTGCTCAAGCGGTGGGTCGACGGGGACTTCGTCAACGACTACGACCCGCACGCCGCGTCGCCCGCCACCCTGGACGACGTCCGGTTCACCGACCAGCCCGCGACCCTCGACCGGGCGGCCCTGTCGTTCTGCCTCGCCGACGCCTTCCACCCCGGCTGCGAACTCACCTGGCCGATGCGGCACACCACGATGTACACCACCCCCTTCCGGATCCGTCACCGCGACCCGGACAAACCCGCGCCCACCTACGGGCCGACGCTCACCCCGGACCTCGCGCTCTCCTTCGACGGCCCGCTCCACGCCCAGGCCCCGGGCGATCTGACCCGGTGGATGGCCGTGCCCTGGCAGACCGACACCGCGAGCTGCCGGGCCGGCTACGAGTACGGCTCCGGCCTCGGCCCGTACGACCCGTACCTGCCCACCTTCTGGCCCGCCCGGGTGCCCAACCACGTGCTGGCCGAGGAGGACTACGAGGTCGTGCTCGACACCTCCCGGCCGCTCGCCGACCGCCTGGCCGCGTTCCAGTACCGACGGGTCTGGCTGCGCTGGCTGCCCACCCCCTACCTGGCCAGCATCAACGCGATGGTGCGGGACTTCGGCAAACTCGGGGTGGTCGAGCGCCGCCCCGGCCCCACCGACGATCCCCGGCTCCCGGCGGAGCTCCTGGTGGAGTCCGAGGTGAGCTTCCCGCGCGAGCCCGCCCCGCCGGCCGGGCGCAACCTGGTCACCGTGCACGTGGACCTCGGCGCCCACCCGGTGCTGGGCGCGGCAGCGTTGGCGTCGGCGGTCACCACGGCGGAGGAGCCGGACGAGGAGGTCTCGGTCGGGTTCATCGACAAGGTCAAGCGGCTCCGGCCGAGCCGGTGACCCACCTTGACGCCGTAGTCGCGGGCGGCGGCCCGGCGGGTGCCGCGGCGGCGCTCGTCCTGGCCCGGGCCGGGCACCGGGTCCAGCTGCTGGACGACGGCGGCCCGGGCCGGGCCGGGTTCAAGGGCCGGGACGGGTTCAAGATCGGGGAGTTCCTGCCGCCCGCCGTCCGGCCACTGCTGGCCGATCTCGGCTTGCTGGACGGCTTCCTGGCCTCGGGGCATCCGGTGTCCACGGGCACGTACGCGGCCTGGGGGTCGGCGCGGTTGCACGGCCGGAGCCACCTGTTCGACCCGTACGGGCACGGGTGGCACCTCGACCGGGTGCGGTTCGACGCCTTCCTGCGGGACGCGGCCGTCGCGGCGGGGGCCGAACTGCGGCGGGCCGTCGTGCTGGCGCGGCTCGACGGTGGTCTGGTCGTCCGCGAGCGGGCCACCGGCGCGTTGTCGAACCTGTCGGCCCGCTGGACGGTCGACGCGACCGGCCGCCGCTGTGTCATCGGACGGCGCCACGGGATTCGCCGACGGCAGGACCGGCTGGTCGCCGCGTACGCGGTGTTCCCGGACGGCGATCCCGAGGCCAGGACGCTGGTGGAGGCGGTGGCGGGCGGCTGGTGGTACACCACCCTCGTCCCGGCGGGGCGTTTGATCGCCTACCTGACCGACAACGACCTGGTCGAGCCGACACTGCGCACTCCGCAGGGTTTCCGGGAGGCGCTCGGTCGCACCGAGCACGTGCGGCGCCGGGTGGCCCGGCGAGGTCCGGGGTCAACTCCCGTGCCACGCTGGACCCCGGCCCACGGCCTGCGGCTGGAGCCGTCGGCCGGTCCGGGCTGGGTGGCGGCCGGGGACGCGGCGCTCGCCTTCGACCCGCTGTCCTCCCAGGGCATCCTCATGGCGCTGCACACCGGCGCCCGGGCGGGAAAGGCCGTGGCCGACTGTCTCGCCGACGAGGGGCGGACGACCGCCGCGCTCGCCGACTACACGGCGTTCCTGGACGGGATCGCGACGGCCTACCGAAGTAACCATGCGTACGCATACGACCAGGAGCGGCGTTGGCCCCTGAGCCCCTTCTGGGGCCGCCGCCGAACGGCGATCAGCCACTGAGCGGCCTAGCCTGAAAGGGCCTGAACGTTCGCCCAAGGGGTCAGTCATGGTTAGTCCGACTCGCGCCTTGCTGGAAGGCACAGAGGTCACCCAGTCCATCCAGAATCTCCAGCACGACGTCCCCCTGATCGCCGGTAAGGCCACCGTGATCCGGTCCTACGTGAACGGCGTGGAAGGCCCCGCCGCCAGCGTGATCGGCACATTGACCCTGCTCCGGTCACCCACGGATCCCCCGGTCACCATCACCTCGGTCAACTCCGTCACCATCGATGCGAACGCGCAGATCGACGTGCCCACTCGTCGGGCCAACGCCAGTCTGAGCCTCAACTTCATCGTGCCGGCCGCGCTGACGGCGGCAGGGGCACTCCACGTGCAAAGGCTCACCATTGCCGATGCCGTGGTCGGCGGCGGCATCCCGTTCGACGGGCCGACCCCCGGCCCCACCGTCTGGTTCCACGACTCCCCGCCACTGCGGGTTCGGATCCTGGGACTGCGCTACACCCTGACGCCCCCGGGGAAACCCCCGGCCACCTACACCCCCCGGGACATCGACTACAACTTCCTGATCAGCTGGCTCAAGCGCGCCTACCCGGTGGCCGAGGTCATCGAAGCGCCGCACGCCGTCATCGACGTCACGACCATCAATGCCACGACCACCGACGTCGAGAACAACCCGCCCTTCCAGTGCACCGACACCAACGCCCAGCTCGCCGCCATCCGCGCGCTCGACATCAGCGCGGGCGGTGACCGGCGCACCCACTACATCGGCCAGGTCGCCGACGGCGGGTTCTTCATGCGCGGGTGCGCCTCCGGGGTGCCCGCCTCCCCGGACCCGACCACCGTCGCCTCCTCGCCCTGTGGCGCGGCGACCTGGGGCTGGGACTTCGACGGTTCCTACGCGGACTGGTACGGAGGGCACGAGCTGGGCCACACCTACGGCCGCAAGCACCCGGGATTCTGCGGTGAATCGCAGGACGACCTGCAGAACTTCCCGTTCCCGAACGGACAGCTCGCCGACACACCGAACAGCTTCTGCGGGTTCGACGTGGGCGATCCCCAGCTGAATCTGCCGATGACCGCCAGACCGGGTGTGATGTGGCACGACGTGATGACCTACTGCAACTTCCAATGGCCGTGCAGCTATACCTACGAGGGCATCCGCCAGCGGCTGGTGGACGAGGACACCCTCACCACGGGAGCCCCGGCGCCGCCCGGGATGCCGGTAGCGGCGCCCATCCTAGCGGCCCCCCGCGAACTGAGAGTCACCACGGTCAGCAGCGGCGGCCGTTCCGACGAGCGGTTCCCAAAACTCTCGGTGACCAGGGTGGCCAACGCGCTCGTCGCGGCGGCCCTCGCGGCGGCCGGCGGCGGCGGGCCGCTCATCAGCGTGGTGGGGACGGTCGACCTCACCACCCGCCACGGCACGATCAGATACGTCAACCCGGTGCAGGCGGCGGCCGAACAACCGGCCCAGGCCGGACAGGCAGACGACGCCGGGCCAGACGGCAAGGCCCCGGTGGTACTGCGGGTCCAGCAGGCCGGCGGCGTACCGCCGATCGACTTCCCGGTCACGGTGAAGCTTACGTCGGATCCGGAGCCGGGCCAGGAGCGGACCGGACTGGTCGATGCGGTCGTGCCGATCGGGACCAACCCGGCGTCGGTCGAACTGCTGGTCGGCGGGCAGGTGGTGGACACCTTCCGTCCGGAGGACCCTCCCCCGGCGCTGCAGGGAGCTCGTCACTCGACTGCGGGCGAAGGCAAGTTCGGGCTGGATCTGGACTTCGGCGCGCCCCCGATGGCCGGCCACACGTTCGCCACCCAGGTCAGTACGGATGGCGGGAGGAATTGGCACACGATCGGGGTCGGGCTGAAGGACCCCGCGATCACGGTTGATCGGACTCAATACCCAGCCGGGACGGAGGTCCAGGTGCGGGTGATCTCGACCAACGGCTTCACGAGTACGACGTCGGACATCGAGAGCTTCCGTGTGAACTGACACGCAACACAACCGGATGAGGCCGGTCAATCCGGATAGACCAGCCTCATCCGGCGGGTGCTACTCCTCGCCGAGAATGCGAAGACCGTGTTCTTCCCTGAAGTACGCATAGTCCTTCAGGTTCAGGGTCGCGAGCGGAAGGTCGCGGGTGAGGCAACAGGCTGCGATCCACATGTCATGGACGGGACGCGGCAGACCGGCCTTGAGACCGGCCGCCGACAGCCTGCCCCACGTTGCCACCACCGCCTCGTCGCTAGGGAGAACGGGAATTCCCGACAGCCAGTCCGCGAGTTCTTGACGGCGTCTCCCGCCCCAGTCGCGGACCTCGCTCCACTTTGCGAGCTCCCCGAAGGTCACGAAGGTGATAACAGGCCGCCGCCCAACCAGGCGGCTCGCCAGAGGGTCGGCCAACCTGCGCTTGTGGGTCAGCGACGCGACGTCGGTGTCCAGGATGACGGGCTGCACCTTGCTCCCTCAGGCCACATTCCGCTGGCGCTCAGCGCGAACGAACGCCAGGAACTCGTCAAGTTCCTCGTCCGACTCGAAAGTGTCGGCCTGAAGATCATCAAGCGAGCGGATCGGCTGTGTGTTCTTGGCAGCCAGCAGTTCCTCGACCGTGACACGGGGGCGCACAGGCGGGTAGATCGGGCGTTCAACTTCCGAGGCACTCATGGGCGGCCTCCCGCTGGCGATCGACTGAGGGTGACGCCAACCAAGCCCCATCACACTGGGTGACGTCAGCGGCACTGATCGGAAGGGCTCAGTCGTTGGCGCGGAAGTCGCCAGCCCGGACGCCGGAGAGGAAGGCTTTCCAGGCGGCGGCCGGGAAGACGAGGATCGGGCCATGCGGGTTCTTGGAGTCACGCACGGGGACGAGGCCGGGGAATCCGGGGGCTACCTCGATGCAGTTGCCGCCGTTGTTGCCGCTGTAGCTGCTCTTCCGCCAGGCGGCCGCGGCGAACTCGTTGCTCTTCATCTCTGAACCCCTCCAGCGCCTCGGCGATCAGCCGAAGCGAGTCGCTCCCTGACAGGCATTCGCCACGGAACTGATCGTAGCGACGCTGGTGCCTGGCCACGGTGGCGGAATCACCGCTCAGATGCCCTCGATCGAGGCTCTCCGAGTAGACCATGCGCTGCCCGTCCGGCAGCTCCAGCAACACCATAGCCGTGTTGATGAGAGTCCGCTGATTCGAGAACGGTGCCACGTGAATGACAACGTTCCGAAGCCGGGCCACCCGCAGGAGATGCTCCATCTGACATCTCATTACGTCCGGCCCGCCCACGACTCGGCGGATGGCGCTCTCATCGAGAATGACCAGCAACAACGGCCCGTCGGACACAAGAAAACGGCTCTGCCGGCTGAGTCGAGCCCGGGTCAGTTCCTCGATCTCCTCCGAGTTGCCGGCCGCATCGCCAGTATCGAAGAGCGCACGTGCGTACTGCTGGCACTGCAACAGGCCATAAATCGTGCCGTCCTGGTATGCCCGCAGCCCGATGGAGATGGCCTCCACGTCCACGTACTCCTGGAACCAGTCCGGGTGCTCGATCGACGCGCTCCAGTCGACCCGGCCATACAGCCGCATCAACAGGTCACCGGTGTTCAACAGTCGACTAAGGTCCTCGACCTCCTCGATCGACGGCTTCCGCTTGCCGCTTTCGGTCCGCGAGATCACCGTCCGGTCGCAGTGCCGGAGCTTGCCGAGCTCCTCCTGGGTGTAACCCGCCGCCTCGCGCGCGTACTTGAGCTCCTCGCCGAACATGATCGCGGAGCTCGCCGTCGTCCCCCGCCTGCTCTTCCGCTGTGTCATCACTGCCCCCAGTTGTGCGCCGCACGTCCCGCACGTCGATCTGGCGTCACCGTACCTCCGCAGCCTCGATGATTGGCACCAGAACGCAATCATTTGCATGCGTAGCGTGATTGCGCACTACCGTCGCGCTCCCCCATCCGCCCCCTGAGGAACTCCGCCATGCTCAAAACCCGCCGCCCCCGCGCGTTCGCCGCGCGCCTCGACTCCCGCACGGACTCGACGCCCCTGGCCCGCCACCTCCTCCGCGCGTACCTCTCCGCGCTCCCCACCGGCGACCGCTACTGCGACATCGCCGAACTCCTCCTCGGCGAGCTCTTCGCCAACGCCGTCCAGCACTCCGACGCCCCCACCGACCGCCTCATCGAGATCCGCTTCGCGCTCACCAACGACCGCCTCCGGCTCGAAGTCCACGACGCCGGAAGCGGCCGCCCCACCCTCCGCCCGACCTCCCCCGACGACGAGCACGGCCGTGGCCTCTTCCTCGTCAACGAACTCGCCGAGCGCTGGGGTTGCTGCCCCCGAGCAGGCGGGATCGGCAAGTTCGTCTGGGCCCTCGTCGCCCCCGCCCCCATCCTCCTCGCCGCCTGAAAGCAGCTCCGCCGATGCAACCCCCGCTCCTCACCCTCGCCCGGCACACCCTCTACCGAGGCTCCACCCCCGCCGAGGCCTACACCCTCCTCGCCCGCCGCACCGGCAGGCCCCTCCCCTCCGCTCGCGCCGTCTGCCTCGCCCTCGACATCCCCCTCGCCGAAGCCACCCGCCGCCTCAACGACTGCTACGACGCCCTCCTCGCAGACCCCCGCCCCGACTCCGAGACCGACACCGGCGAACTCCTCGAAGCCCTCGGCGTGTTCGACGTCCCCAAGCAGCTCGACGCCCGCGACCGGAGCATCGTCGAGCTCTTCCTCGCCGCCATCGACGCCATGGGCGGCATCCGAGCCGGCCACCAGCACGGCCTCGCCCGCTGGTTCACCACCGGCAACCTCACCGCCGCCTACCTCTCCCTCGCCGCCGCCCACCCCCTCCCCCGCACCGGCGACCCCGCCCACTACTGGACCACCCTCGTCACCGCCGGCGAACTCCTCTCCGCCGCGCCCTCCCCCGACCCCCGCATCAAACCCGCCCTCACCCACTGCCGCACCCGAGTCACAACCCACACCACCACCCTGTAAGCACAGGAAGTCGGCCCCACCGACTTCCCACACCACACAACCCGCCCCAGGCCTCCACTCCTCCCCGCCGCCGGCGAACTACCGTCCTGGGTGTCCTTCGTGACCTGGCCGTCTTCTTCGTGGACCACCGGGGCATGGACCCCGAGCTCGTCGCCCTGGACTTTCGGGTCCCCTCCGTGAGTTCACCTTCGCGATCATCCGCGACGGGACGATCGTGGGCTCAGCCCGCCTGGCTTTTCGCGACAGTCATGACGTCCTGGAAACCGGTATGTGGCTCGCACGCCCGTGGCGCGGACACGGAACAGGCACCGCCGCCCTCCGCTTGCTCCTCCACGAAGCAGCAAGAGAGGGTGCCCACACCGTCGTCGCGGACACCAGGACTCACAACGCAGCGGCGCTTGCCGCCTTGCGCCGCAACGGTGCAACGCTCACCGCGAGCCGGGACACTGCCGAAGTCCATGCCGAGTTGACGGTCAACTTGACCCGGTCCTGGAGGACCGGCTGGGGTGTCCTCCCAACCATGGGAGGACACCCCGGAACCATTCCCGACGCCTCTCACTGCGCCCACCACCTCGCCCTGTGGGCCGTCTTCCGGTCCGGTGGCCACGTCGGCCTCGCAAGAAGTCGTCCCCCCGCACGACATCCTGGCGCCTCACGTAGTCATGAAGGGTATGCACGGGGATCACAGGACGAGGGAACAGGCGGGGACCGAGTGAAATCAGCACAGGAGGACGAGTACCTGGAGTTCGTGGCCGCGCGGGCGAAGGCGCTGTACCGCTCGGCGTACGTCCTCGCGGCCGGCGACACGCACCTTGCCGAGGACCTGGTCCAGGAGACCCTCAGCCGGGTGTACGTGCACTGGAAGCGGGTGTCCCGTGCGGACAACCCGGTGGCCTACGCCCAGACGGTTCTGGTCCGCACCTTCCTCAGCCTGCGGCGTCGGCGCAGCACCGCCGAGCGCCCCATCGGGAACATGCCCGACAGTGCGGCCTCCGGCCCGGACACCGCGCTGCGCCTCACCCTGCTGGACGCTCTCGGCCAACTGCCGCCCCGCGACCGGGCGGTGCTGCTGCTGCGCTACTGGGAGGACCGCAGCGTCGAGGAGACCGCCCGGATGCTCAGGCTGAGCAGCAGTGCGGTCCGCTCCCAGGGCACCCGCGCACTCGGCAGGGTGCGTGCGCTGCTCGGCGACAGCCTGTCCGACCTGGTTCCGCACTGAGCACCGGTGCCCGCAGGTCAACACCGCCACAAAGCCCCCATCAGCGACCGAGAAGGTGCCGCCAGCATGCCGTTCGAAGCAGACCTCGCCCATGCCCTGGACCGCACGACCGACTTCCTCGAACCCGATCTCACCACGCTCCTGAGCGGAGCCGTCGAGCGCGGGCGGAGCCGTCGGCGTCGGCGCAGTGCCGGCGTCATCGCCGGGGTCGGCGCCTGCGCCGTGATCGCGGCAACCGGCCTGATCATCCCCGGCGCGCTCACCGGGACCCACTCCGCAGGATCCGACATCGAGCCGGCGACGCTGGCGATGCCCCGTTCCGCGATCACTGACACCCAGATGATCCGGGCCCTGGAGATGACGTTCCCCGGGGGCCGCTTCAGCCGGGAGACCGGGCAGAGCAACAACCCCTCGGATCCGTCCGCCGGGTACGTCGCCAACGGTGAACTGGTCGTCGACGACGGGCACGGCGCCGCCATGGTCGGCGTCTCGGCCCTGCGGCTCAAGCTGCCGCTCAGGGACGGCGACGGGCTGAGCTGCGAACGGACGCCCGCTCGTGCCGCAGGCGATACCTGCACGCTGAGCGAGCTGCCGAGCAGTACCGCAATTCCCGGCGGGGCCGTGGTGATGTCGGAGCAGAACGCGGCCCAGCACCCGGCCCGTGCCGACACCGCCCGCCGCTGGACGCTGACAGTGACCCTGAAGTCGACCGGCGCGCAGCTTCAGATGGTGCAGTGGAACAGCACCGGCGGCAGTGGCCCCGACGCACCGAAGCCCACCCGGGCCGCTCCCCCGCTCTCCGAGCAGCAGGCGGTGGCCGCACTCACCGGTGTCACCTGGGCGCCGATCCTCGGTTCCGTCGGCTGACCCGTGGCAAGGCCGGTGCCCGGTCGGACGAAATCGCGATGACTTCCATCGCGAAGCCGTCTACTGTCCAGCGGATGAACGCCCAGGCCAGCGAGCCGACCGACACACCGGCCGTCATCGTCCGCTGCCAGAACGACCCGACCACCCGGATCAGGTTCTCCGACCGCTACTTCCCCGACGGGTTCGGGACCGGCTTCACGGTGGATCTGCACGCCGACGGCCTCCAGGCCCGCCTCGACTCGGTCGTCATCTGGGTCTGGGGTCCCGAACCCCTGGCGGACTTCCTCGACAAGCTCGCCGCCGACTTCCGGGGCTGGGAGGGCGAGCGCACCTGGAGCACCCACCACCTCGCCCTGCGGGCCGTCTTCCGGGCCGGTGGCCACGTCGGCCTCACCTGGACCCTCCAGCCGTGGACCACCCGGGACGACTCCTGGGAGGCCTCGGCCACCACCTGGCTGGAGGGCGGGGAACAGATGACCGCGCTGGCCGCAGAGGTCCGCCGGTTCCTCGACCGCGGCAACGCGCCCGGGGTGCCTGCGTGTTCGTGATGAAGACGTACGCCAGGAGCGCGGCGGTCGACGACGAGCGCCATGAGTTCAGGCTCCTGGGCAAGCGGTGGTCCGGCGGGCTGGAACCCGCCCGCCCGATCACCATCGGGGTCCGCTCCCGGGCGGTCCTGGAACTGCACCGGACCCGCGGCGGCGTGCGGTCGAGGGCCCTGCTGGGCGGCGAGTACGTGTCGGGCGAAGGCGAGCGGCTGGACTGGCGGGTCAGGTACTGGGAGACGGTCGGACCCGCGCCGCAGCCGGGGCTCCTGCACGAGCCGCTGCTGCCGAGCCTGCCCGAAGGGCTGGACGACGCCGTCACGGCCGGGCTCTACCCGTACGTCAACAGCTGGACCCTGCCCGCCGGCCGACTGGTGATCGACCGGGCGGGCTACGACCGGGAGTCCTCCCCCCTCCTGTTCTCGGCGGCCGCCGAACTGCTGCTGCACGTCCTGCTCGCCCGCGCCTTCGGAGCACCCGCCGAACCGGTGCTCGGGTCCTGGGTGACCACCGGAGGGGCTCCCGCAGCGCCGCTCCCGTGGGCGGAGAAATTCGGTGTCCGGCCGCCGGAGCGCGGTGCCGAACCACCGCCACCGAACCACCGCCACTGAACCGCCGCTGCGCGGGAAGTCGGCCGGTCCGACGTCCCGCGCAGGAGGGCGGGCCCGCCGGTGGTCACCGGCAGGCCCGCCCCATCAGGTACGGCCCAGGCCCGCAGGCGGTCGAGAAGGTCTGGCACTACCTGGCGCACTTCGGCTCACCCGGGTATTCCTGATCGCTGAGTGACCATCAACTCGCTTCTACGAGCCGGAGGATGGAGTTAGTCTGTCGAACATGGTTGCAAACTACAAAGAAGAAGTGGCCATGACCGACGCGGAGTTCGTCAGCGGCCCGGCCCTGATCCTCCGATCCCTCTCCTCCGACCCCGATCGGCCGGCCATCACCACCGCCGACGGCGTGGAGATCACCGCCGGTGAGTTCGCCGCGGCCACCTACCGACTGGCCCACGAACTCATCGCCCGGGGCGTGACCCGGGGCATGACCGTCTCCCTGCTCGCCGGCAACACCGCCGAGGCGCTCAGCGCCCGCTACGCCGTCGGCCTCGCGGGCGCCCGCGTGGTGAGCCTGTACGACGGCATGGGCGCCCCGGTCCTGGCCGAGATCGTCACCAGCGTCGACACCGCCGTCCTGCTGGTGGACGCCGAACGGTACGCGACGGCCCCGGAGTTGCTCGCCCTGGTCGACGTGCCGACGGTCCTCACCCTGGGCCCCGGCCCGGCCCCGATCGGCGAGGACGCCATCGCCGCCTCCGCCCACCGCCCCGCCGAGCAGCCGGATGTCCGGCTCGGCCCGGACGACCACCTGGGCATCCGCCACACCGGCGGCACCACCGGCATCCCCAAGGGCATCCTCAGCCTGCACGGCCCCTACCGGAGCATCTTCGACGCCCCGTACGCCGGCCCGGTCGGCGGTGCGCCGACCCGCTACCTCGCGGCCACCTCGCTCGCCCACATGTCCGGGATCTTCACCGACCTGGCGCTCTTCCACGGCGGCTCGGTGGTCATCCAGCGTTCCTTCGAGCCCGGCGACGTCCTGGCGGCCATCGAGCGCGAGCGCATCACCGAGATGTGGGTCCTGCCGCCGCTGCTCTACCGGCTGCTCGACCACCCGGCGATCGGCCGCACCGACCTGTCCAGCATGCGGAAGATCCTCTACGGGGGCTGCGCCGCCTCGCCGACCCGGATCCGCGAGGCGCTCAAGGTGTTCGGGCCGGTCCTGGTGGGCGGCTACGGGATGTCGGAGGCGCAGTACATCGCCATGCTCGGCCCGCACGAGCACGATCGGGTCGGGCACGGCGGCCAGATCTCGGTCGGTCGGCCCGTTCCCGGCACCGAGGTGGTGATCCGCTCCTCCGACGGCACCGAGCTGCCGATCGGCGAGCAGGGCGAGATCCACGTCCGCTCGGCCACCCTGATGGCCGGGTACTGGAAGCAACCCGACCTCACCGCCGAGGTGATGCGCGACGGCTGGCTGAACACCGGCGACATCGGCTATCTCGACCAGGACGGCTACCTCTACCTGGCCGACCGGGTCAAGGACAAGATCATCGTGGTCGGCGGGCACGTCTACCCCTCCGAGGTGGAGGACCTGCTGCTCACCCACCCGGCGATCGCCCAGTGCGCCGTCTTCGGCGTGCGCGACGCCCAGGAGGCCGAGCACGTCCACGTCGCGGTCGTCCCCGCGCCGGGGCAGCAGCCGGAGCTGGAGGACGTCCGCGCGTTCGTCTCCGCGAACAAGGGCCGGATCTACGCGCCGGAGGCCCTGCACCTGGTCGCCGAGATCCCGCTCACCTCGGTGGGCAAGCCGGACAAGAAGCGGCTGCGCGACTCCTACGCGGGCTGACCCCGCCGGGGCGTTTCCCTCCCAGCCGGAAGGGCACGGGGAAACGCCCCAGCGCGAGGTCCGAAACCCGCCGGACCGGGTGGGCCGCCGCCCGCAGGATGGTCCGCATGACCAGCGGCGCCTTCGACGGCCTCCTCGACCGGTTCCTGCTCGCCGGTGCCGAGTTCGAGCGGCACCTGCGCGCCGTCCGTCCCGCGCAGTGGACCCTGCCCACCCCCTGCACCGCCTGGAACGTGCGGCAGTTGGCGAACCACATGACCCGGGGGAACCTCAACTACCTGCTCCTGCTGAACGGTGGCGACCGCGCCGACTTCCTGCGCCTGCGCGAGGCCGACGCCCTGGGCCCGGACCCCCTCGCCGCCTACACCGCGTCCGTCCGTCGGCTGGCCGAGGCCTTCGGCCAATCCGGTGCCCTGTGCCGGATCCTCGACTACCCCCTCGGCCCGCTCGCCGGCCGACAGGCCCTCGCGGTACGGATCACGGACAGCGTCATCCACACCTGGGACCTCGCCACCGCCCTCGGCGCGGACGAGACCCTCCACCCCGGCCTGGTCGCCTGGATCTGCGACCACCTCGACGCGATCTACGCCGGACTCCCCGAAACCCCCGTCGCCCCCGACACCACCCACCGCTTCTTCGCCGCCCCCGAGGGCGAACCCCCCGCCGGCGCCTCCCGGCAGACCCGGCTGCTCCACCGGATGGGACGCTCACCCAAACCGCACTGAACCCCGCGCGGATCCCTGCCGGATGTCACCCCACCGTGGGGTTTGGCTCAACGAACCACCGCCCGGCTGCCGAGAAGCCAACGGGGGGTGGCGGCGCTGAGGGCCGCCACCCCTCCGCCCGCCGAGGCTCACTCGTCCGGGCCGTCCAGGGACTCCAGGCAGCACTGCACGAAGTCCCGCACCACCGGGTTGTCGTCGTCCACCGGCGCCCAGGCGACCCCGGCCCGGCTGGGGCTGACGCCGCTCACCGGCCGGTAGGTGATCCCGGGCCGGGCGTAGAAGCGGGCCGTGGACTCGGGGGCGAGAGCAACCCCGTAGCCGTTGGCGATGGCGCTCAGCCAGTCGTCCGGCTGGTCGACCACGGCACCGATCCGGACGGGGTGCCCCTCGCGCTCGTCGGCGGCGGTCCAGTAGTCCCGCCAGGCTCCGGTCTCGGACGGGGCGGCGACGAAGGGCTCGTCCCACAGCTCCCGGAACGGGACCACCTCGCGGGCGGCCAGCGGGTGTGCCGAGGGCAGCGCCACCCAGCGCGGCTCGGTGGACAGCTCGGCCACCCGCAGCCGCTCCTGTCCGGGGAACGGCAGCCGCAGCAGCGCCGCGTCCACGTCCCCCTCCGCCAGGCCGGCCGTCGGGTCCGACCAGGTGGTGGCGTGCCGCATGTCGACCCGCCAACCCGGGCGGCGGCGGGTGAACTCGGCGACGATCCGCGGGGTGGCCTCGTTGGCGGCGCTGGCCAGGAAGCCGACCCGCAGGACGCGTTCGGCCCGACTCGCCGCGGCCCTGGTCTCCCGCAGCGCGGCGTCCCACGCCGCCAGCAGCCCGGGCGCCCGCGCGGCCAGGGCGCGGCCGGCCTCGGTGAGCGCCATCCCGGCCCGGGAGCGGACGAACAGCTGGGTGCCGAGGCCGGTCTCCAGCTGCCGGATCTGCTTGGTCAGCGCGGGCTGGGAGACGTACAGCCGTTCGGCCGCGCGGGTCAGGCTGCCCTCCTCCGCGACGGCGGTGAAGTAGCGCAGCAGCCGGGTGTCCACATCCATTCCATCAGGTTATGGAAGCAGGTATTGGACGCCAAGGCGAGGCGCTGACGAGGCTGGAGGACGAGGAAGCATCCGCGTCAGCACCGAAGGAGTCCCATGTCCACCGCCTACGTGATCGTGGCCGTCGTCGCCATCGTCGCCAACGCCGGAATCGCCGCCGCGGACTTCGCCAAGGCACCCTTCGTCCTGGCCAACTCCGTCGAGGTGAACGTCCAGCCGCAGTGGGTCCCGTGGCTCGCCGCGCTCAAGACGGCCGGGGCCGCCGGCCTGCTGATCGGCCTGGTCGCCTTCCCGCCCCTCGGCACCGCCGCCGCGGTGGGCCTGGTGCTGTTCTACATCGGCGCCGTGATCACCCACGTGCGGACCGGGGTCCTCCACAACATCTACTTCCCCGGCTGCTACCTCGCCCTGGCCGTCGCCACCCTCGCCCTGGCCGTCTGATGAGCCTCACACCACCACCGCGCACACCTTGGTGCTTCCGTCCAGCACCGGGAACTCGGCACCGTACCGGCCGTTGTGCGGCGGACAGACGTCCCGGCTGGTGACGACGGCCGCGATCGCCATGAGGACGTTGGCGGGCTTCGGCACCTGCCCGGCGCGACAGTCCCACACCACGGTCAGCGTGCCGTTGTACTGCCGGTAGTCGCTCGTCGCGGCCGGGAAGCACTGGCCGTTGCGGAACTGCCGCTCCATGCAGAGCACGGTCACCGAGTTGTCGCGGTTCTGGTGCGCGAAGGCTGCACGCCCGGCCCCCGACGGGCAGCTCGCCGCCGCGGTGGCGACCGCACCGACCCGGTTGAAGGCGCTGCCCCCGCGACAGTCCACCGCGACCGGTGCGGTACGGCTCCACTGCCCCATCCCGGTGTTGTACACGTCGAGGCAGTCTCCGCCGCGGATGGCGGCGAAGGCCGTGTCCACCGGGGTCGGGCGGGGGCGGTGGCGGGGTGTACTTGGGCACGGGCGGCGGGGTCCACACCGGTGTCGGCGTGGGCACCACCGGCGTGGGCGTGGACACCACCGGCGGCACCGGGTCAGGCGTGCGCGTGTGCGTGGGGGCGGGCGGGTTCGGCAGCGGGTTGACGTGCTGCGGTGGGGTCCAGGGCGCGGCGACGGACACCGAGGCCGTGGGGGTCGCCTCCACCAGGGTGCCCGTCACTTGCTGCAACGGCTTCCAGAGGACCAGCACCGCGAGACCGACCATCAGCGCCGCCCCGACCAGCGGGATGGTCACGCTGATGTGCTGGTCCCGCCCGGCCTGGTTGATCCGCCCGTGGCCGCTGGCGGTGGCCCTCATGTTCACGCTGGTCAGGCGGCCGTCGTCCGAACGGTCCGGACCGGAACCGGAACTCTGCGGGCTCACCGGCCGTCACCGCTCGTTGACGTGGATGTCCCCCACGGCCTGGTTGATCCGGGCCCGCCCGGAGGCGTGCGCCTGGAAGTTGACCGACGGCTGCGCCGCGGCGGGCGCCGACGAGCCGGTCAACTCCTCCACCAGTGACCGAAGTTGTTCGGCCGCCCCCGGGTCCGCGGCGAGCAGTCGGCGCAGCCGCGCGCCCCACAGGTCGACCACCTCCTGCTCGGCCTGCCCGTCCCCGGCGCGGCGCGCCTCGGCCACCTCCTCGCGGGCCTCGCCCAGCTCCGCGAGCACCGTCTCGGCCCGCTCGGGGTGCCGGCGCCGCCACAACTCCCCGATGGCGGAGCGGATCCGCTCCCAGGCGCTGGTGGTCAGCTGCTGGACGACCGCGGCGGCGGCGACGCCCGCGAGTGAAGTCAGTTCCTGGTCCATGGTTTCCCCCGACGGAATGGACGCTCTGCCTGTCAAGGAGCCGTTATACCCCGCCGGGGCACCGGGCACCACGCGGACCGAGCCGTTCCGCCGTGCTACCGCGCCGGTCGACGAAGTACGGGGCGGCCGGGCCGAGCGCGGCGATCAGCTCGTCCCAACTCGGGGCGCCGTAGGGCAGATCGAGCAGGAAGGCCAGCGGGTTCGGCCCTTCCAGGCCGAGCTCCACCTGGGCCTCGATGTCGACGATCGCCTCGACCCGCTCGGGGTGGCGGGTGGCGAGCTGGTAGGCGTTGATCCCGCCGAGGGAGTGGCCGAGCAGCACGACCCTCTCCAGTCCCAGGTGGTCGAGCAGCGCCTCGATGTCGGCGAGGTAGCCCTCCCGCGAGTAGTCCGCGGCCCGCTCGGACTCGCCCTGACCACGCTGGTCGGGCGCGATCACCCGCCACTCACCCCGGAGTTCGTCCGCGTGCCGGGGAACCGGAGCAGCTGAGCGGCCGACCTGCACGGGAAGTCGGCCGGGTCGGCTCCCGTGCAACGCCGGTTCCTGTCTCAGGCCGCGCCGAAGTGCCGCTTGGTGTCGGCGATCAGCTTCCTCAGGAACGACGTCCCCGGCAGGTCCGTCAGCGCGGCCGGGCGGGCCAGCAGCGGGTTCGGCTCGTAGGCGAAGGTCCAGGTGAACCGGGTGCCGTGGGCGTGCGGCCGGACCACGTAGTCCTCGCCGAAGCGCCGGTACAGCGGCAGGCTGGCCTCCGTGACGCGGAACGAGTGCCGCGTCCCCTCCTCCCACCGCACGAACTCCTCGCGCAGGCGCAGCAGTCCGAGCGCGGTGATCTCCCGCGTCGTGCCGACCCCGTGCGGCGCGGGAGACGTGTAGCGCCCCCCGGCCAGGCCGCGGCACCAGGCCAGCGGCGCGTCCCCGGCCAGCCCCTGCCAGACCGTCTCCGGGGCGACCGGCAGGTCCATGGTGTACGAGTGCCGGTGCGGCGCGGTCTCGAAGAAGGACGGGTCGAAGCCTTCGAGCGTGAACCAGGCCATCGGATCTCCTCGTGTGACGGACGGGCGTTCGGGCCCCCGAAGCTATCCTTCCTCCCGGGGCCGGCCCTGACCGGCCCCGACGGCACCACCGTCCCCGACGGCACCACCGTCCCCGCCACCGAACTCGCCCGCGCCACCGCGACCACCCTGCACGCGATGCGCTTCGCCAAGGTGGTCGCCACGGAGGCCCTGCTCCGGGCCGCTAAGGCCTGAACAGCGGCTCGTACGCGTTGCCCTCCACCGCGTTGAGCAGCGCGTACCGCTCCCCGAGGCCGGACGCGGCCTCCCGCAGCCGCGCCAACGCCTCGGCCACCGTGGGGACTTCGAGCCCGAGCGCGGCCGCCGCCGCGTCCCGGTCGGCGAACAGGTCGGGCTCGTCCTCCAGGTACTGTTCGGCCGCCTCCGCGCTCTCCTGCTCGGTCAGCCGCACGCAGTCCCGCCACCACGGCACCGCCAGCAGCAGCCGGACCATCTCCTCCAGCCCGGCGGCCATCACCGCCGCGCCGCCCTCGGAGTCGGCGTACAGCACGGGCCGCTCGTCGCCGCCCTCCCCGCAGAGGAAGAAGGTGCCGCCCGCACCGCACTTGGCCACCTCCTCCAGGGCCTCCCCGGAGGCGAGCACGACCTCCTCCACGTGCGAGTAGGCGTCGAGGGAGAAGTCCCCGGGCCAGAGCAGGTAGTCGACGGCGACGGGGGTGGCGCGGAGGCGGTCGAGGAAAGACATGGCGGACACCTTAGGAGGCCGGACGGACACTCAGGCCGCCAGCCGCTCCGGCCTGCCGGCCCGGGGTGCCGGTGCCGCCGGTTACCGGTACCGGGTCGTTCGTCACGATCGTCTCCGATTCGTCCCGGGCCGGGAGTTGATCTCCCCGCCGCAGCCGTTGTTGGGTGACTCCTGCTGCCCTGACCCGAGGCGTCGAAGGAATGTGACACGGTGGACGAGAGATCTTCCCGGACCGCGCTGTTCGAGGAGCACCGGCCGCATCTGCGCGCGGTCGCGTACCGGATGCTCGGCTCGATCAGCGAGGCCGAGGACGCGCTCCAGGAGGCCTGGCTGCGGTACGACCGCACCGACACCGCCGGGGTGGAGAACCTCGGCGGCTGGCTGACCACGGTGGCTTCCCGGGTCTGCCTGAACCTGCTGCGCGACCGCGCCCAGCGCCGCGAGGAGCCGCTGGTGCCGACCGGGCCGGACGGGGAGACCGGCCCGGAGCGCATCCCGGACCCGCTGCTGCGGCGCGAGGGCGTGGTCGACCCGGAGCAGGAGGTGATGCTCGCGGACTCGGTCGGCCTGGCGCTGATGGTGGTGATGGAGTCGCTGTCGCCCGCCGAGCGGGTCGCCTTCGTGCTGCACGACATGTTCGCGGTGCCGTTCGAGGAGATCGCCCCGCTGATCGAGAGGACGGCGGCCGCGACCCGCCAGCTCGCCAGCCGGGCCCGCCGCAAGGTGCAGGGGCAGGCGCCCGCGCCCGACCCGGACCTGGGCCGCCAGCGCCTCGCCGTGGACGCCTTCTTCGCCGCCGCCCGCGACGGCGACCTGGACGCCCTGGTCGCGGTGCTCGACCCGGACGTGGTGCTGCGCTCGGACGGCGGGGCCGGGCTGGCCCGGCACACCGTGGCGCTCAGCGGCGCCGCGACGGTCGCCGGCCAGGCCGTCCTGTGGGGCAAGCTGTCGCCGTTCGCCCGCCCGGCGCTGGTCAACGGCACCGCGGGCGCGGTGGTCATCGGCGACAACGGCCGGGCGCTGTCGATCATGGCGTTCACCGTCGCGAACGGCGTGATCGCCGCGATCGACGTGATCCTCGACCCGGAGCGGCTGGCCTCCTACGACCTCTCGGCCTTCCGCGACTGAGGGACGACACAGGGGTGGGAGGGCGGAAGACCCTCCCACCCCGCGGTTCACCGCCCGATCGCGCCGTCCAGCTGCTCGCGGATGGTGTCCGCGCGCGCCCGGCGGGCCGCCCGGTCTCCTCGATCGTGTGCGCCGGCACCCGGCGCGGCGACGGCCCCTCGACGTCATCGGGCCGCGGCGAGCGCGGAGCCTGCTCGGCTCGACGCGCCCGGGCGCGGTGTTCTCGGTCACCGCCCACCCCGGCCACCGGCAACGGCCCGGTGAACCGTCACCAGCCCTGCTTGTGCGCCCAGTCCGCGAGGTGCCGGGCGCAGTCGTCCACCGACTCCCGCCAGGTGTGCGCCGCGCCGTCCCCGGCCTCGTCGCTGACGTACTTCACCAGCCGCACCGGCACCCCGGCCCGGTGGGCGACGGTGGCGACGGCGTAGCCCTCCATGTCGACCATGTCGGCGTGCTCGGCCAGCCGCTCGCGGGCGGCCGGGGAGTCGACGAACAGGTCGCCGGTGGCCAGCACCGGGCCGTCGCCCTTGCCGACCACCAGCGGGGCGCCGTAGCTGCGGCCGGTCAGGGTCTGCAGGACCTCGGTGTTCAGGTCGTGCTGGATCACCTGGACCACGTGGTGGATGCCCTCCCAGCCGGGGCGCAGCGCGCCGGCCGTCCCGAGGTTGATCACCTCGCTGGGCTTCTCACCCCGGGCGAGCACGGTGGCCAGGGCCACGGCGGCGTTGACCTTCCCTATCCCGGTGAGCAGCACGGGCAGTCGCTCGTCCAGGTGGGCGGCCTCTTCGCGGACGGCGACGACGAGCAGCGGGCGGTCGGGTGAGATCGTTCCAAGCAGTCGCATGGGGCCCATGGTACGGAGCGGGTCGGCGCCCCACCTCGGGAGCCGCTTGACGGAACCGCGCGGGGCGCCGCCCGCGTCGCACGGGTCGCCACCTCTTCGCGCGAGCCGTACGAGCCGTGCGCCGCTGTACGCCGCCGTGCCGGACGTACGCCGCCGCACAAGACGTACCGAACCGTGGGAGAGCGTGCGGAAACCGTGCACGACATGCTCAAGATCGGCGCAAGTCGGGTGTGGCCGGGAGGAGTCACGGCCATACTGCTGCCATCGGTCGGGCCCCGGGTGTCGGGTCCGTACCCAGGGGAGGATGAGGCGGGTGGCAACACCAGTAGGCAACGGCGCGCCCGGCGCCGCGTTCCCGGCGCGGCCGAGCGGTCCACCGGCCGTGCCGGCAGCGGCACCGGCGGCGGTACGAGGCACGGCGCCGCCCGGCCTCCCCGCGCCCGGGCCCGGCGCGGGGAGGCCCGCGCAGCGCCCCCGGGCGGGTGCCGTGGAACGCGGCGCGCGCGCCCGGCTGGCCCAGGCCACCCGGACGCCCCCGGGGCGGCTGCGGCTGGCCGGGGTGGTGCTCGCGGTGCTCACGGTGGCCTTCGGCGGGCTCACCGCCTGGCAGTTGGAGAGCAGGGCCGCGGCCGCCGACCGGGTGGTCTCGTACAGCCAGCCGCTCAGCCGGGACGCGGCCGAGATCCACCGCTCGCTGGCGGACGCCGCCACCACCGCGGCCACCGGCTTCCTGCTGGCCGGCACCGAGCCCAAGGACGTCCGGGACCGCTACGAGCAGGATCTCGCCCAGGCCGCCAAGTTGATCGCCCAGGCCGCCGCCCGTACCACGTCAACCTCCCCGGCGCAGGACTCACTCGCCCGGCTGAACCAGCAACTCCCGGTGTACGCCGGCCTGGTGGAAACCGCGCGGGCCGACAACCGGCAGGGCATCCCGCTCGGCGGCGCCTACCTGCGGTACGCCTCCGAACAGATGCAGAACGTCCTGCTGCCGGCCGCCGCCGAGCTGAAGGGCTTCGAGGACAAGGAGCTGGCGGACGACTACGCCGGGGCCAAGTCCGTGCCGTGGGGTGCGTACGGCCTGGCGGTGCTCACCCTGGCCGCGCTCGGCTGGGTGCAGCTGACGCTGTTCCGCCGCACCAACCGGGTGTTCAACATCGGCCTGCTGGGCGCCACCGCCGCCGTCCTCGCGGGCGCGCTCTGGCTCACCGTGGCCGGGCTGACCACCAGTTCGGCGCTGGAGCGGAGCGACCACGACGGCGCGACCCCGCTGCGGGCGCTCAACAACGCCCGGGTGGACGTGCTGACCGCCCGGCTGGCGGAGAACCTGCACCTGGTCGCGCGCGGCTCCACCACCAAGTACGCCGACCAGTGGGCGAGCGCCACCAAGCACCTGTCCGGCGACAACGCCAAGGACGTCCCGCTGGAGCGGCGCAGCGGCTCGCTCCCGGAGGCCGTCCGGCTCGCCCCGCCGGCCGCCGCCCAGCCCGTCCGCGAGGCCGCCGCGCAGTACGACGAGTGGCGCCAACGGCACGACAAGGCACGGACCTTGGAGGTCTTCAACGCCGACTACCAGGCCGCGCTGAACGCCACCGTGTCGGCCACCGACGCCACCAGCACGGCGGACGCCGCCTTCAACGCCACCGACAAGGCCCTCGGTCAGGCCGCCGACGCCGAGCAGGCGCAGTTCACCGACGCCGCCAAGGGCACCGCCACGGACCTGCGGCTGGCGGCCGGCGCGGCGGCCGTGCTCGCCCTGGTGGCCGCGGCCGCCGCGCTGCGGGGCCTCGGCCGGCGACTGGCCGAGTACCGGTAAGGGGAACGGACAGATGCGCACCAGAACCGTACGGACCAGGAGCGCCGCGGCGCTGACAGTGCTCGCGGCCTGCGCGGCCGTGCTCGGCGGAGGCGGCCCCTCCGGCGCCGCACCGGCCGCCGCGACCGGCGCGCCGCAGGCCGTTCAGCAGACGCAGGACCAGTCGGACACCTGCGACATCTACGGCAGCGTGCCGCCGAGCACGGTGGACGGCCCGGCCGTGAAGGCCATCAAGGCCAGGCACAGCCTGGTGATCGGCGTGGACCAGAACAGCTACCGCTGGGGCTCCCGCAATCCGAACACCGGCCAGATCGAGGGCTTCGACATCGACCTGGCCAGGGCCATCGGCACCGCCATCATGGGCAACCAGGGCCAGGTGGTGCTCAAGCCGGTCGCCACCGCCGACCGCGTCGACGCGGTGAAGAACGGCCGGGTCGACCTGATCGTCCGCACCATGACCGTCAACTGCGACCGGATGAAGGACGTGGCCTTCTCCAAGCCGTACTTCAGCATCTCCCAGCGCGTGCTGGTCCCGAAGGCGAGCCCGGCGACCAACCTCGACGACGCGATCAACGGCAGGACCGTCTGCGCCGCCAAGGGCTCCACCGCCGCGACCGTGCTGGACGCCAAGAAGACCGCCAAGCAGGTCGTCGCGGAGGACAACCAGCTGGACTGCCTGGTCCTGATGCAGCTCGGCAAGGTCGACGCCACCATGACCGACGACGGCCTGGCGGCCGGCCAGGCGGCGCAGGACCAGACCGTGCGGATCGTCGACGGCGACACCCAGCCCGAGGTGATCGGCGTCGCCATGCTCAAGACCAGCCCCGACCTGACCGCCCGGGTCAACCAGGTGCTGGCCGACTACCACGCCGACGGCGACTGGGGGCGCTCGTACGACCGCTGGCTCAAGCCGTACATGCTGGGCGACGCCGAGCACTACTGGCCGGTGCCGCACTGAGGCCCGCGCCGGGGCCGCACGAGTCGGGTACGGACCAGTGCGGACGCGGGGTGTTGACGCGGTCTTGACGCCCCGCGCCCGCGCCGCCCGAACGGCCACCGGCTAGGGTTCGGGACGATCACCACGGGGAGACCGGTGGTGGACACGGGGGTTGTCGTGGGATCACGCGTCACGAACGTCGGGATCGCACGCGAGGAAGGAAGGACACCGCGGTGGCGGCATCGGCTGGCCCGGTACTGAGCCGGGAGGAGGTGGACCGCGCGCTCGCGCGCCTCGGCGCGGAGCGGGACGCGGTCGAGTCGGCGCTGCTCGCCCTGCAGGACCACCCGGGCCTGCGGCTGCTGGACGGCGCCGAGCTGTCGGGCCGCACCCTGGAGCGCTGGGCCGTCGCCGGCAAGGGCCTGCCGCTGCTCTGGGCGCTGTTCGACCGCTACTCCGAGGCACTGGCCTCGGCCCGCGCCGTACGGGCCCGCAAAGCCAAGCCCGGTGCACCCGAACTCGTCGAGCTCAGCGAGCTGTTGACCGGCGACGCGGTGACCGTTCCGGGCGGCGCGGTGCCGGACGGCCCGCAACTGCTCGGCGCGCCCGCCAAGCTGGTCGAGCGGATCAGCCTGGACGCGCTGATGGCCCGGATGAACTCCTGGTACGCCACCGTGCTGGAGGTGGTCAGCGCCGCCGACGCGGTCTGGTCGGCGCTGCCGGCCCGGATCGACCTGCTGCTGGCTGAACTCCACCGGGTGCGGACCCTGGCCGCCTCGCTCGGCGTCCGGGCCGGCGCCCACCCGCTCGGCGACGACCTCACCGGGCTGGAGCGCGACCTCACCGAACTGCGCACCGAGGTCCGCGAGGACCCGCTCGCGCTGTGGCGCCCGGCCCGGGTGCCCGCCCAGCGCGGCACGGTGCCCGAGGGCTCGGCCTTCGCCACCCCCGCCGGGGTGGTCGACACCGAGCGCTTCGACCGGGCCGGGCGGGCGCTGGACGGCGTCCGGCTGGAGCTGGAGAACCTGCTGCGGCTGCGCGACGACGCCGAGGAGCGCCTCCAGGGCGTCGGCGACCTGCTCCAGCGTGCCGACGCCACCCTGGCCGAGGCCCGCCGGGCCCGCGGCGAGGTGCTGGCGAAGATAGCGTCCAGCGACGTCCCGGCGGTGCCCGGCCCGGCCTCGGCGCTGCGCGAACGGATCGTCACCGCGCTGGAGCTGCGCCAGGGCGGGCAGTGGGGCCGGCTGGCGCCGCTGCTGGACGCGCTGGAGGACGCCGCCGCCAAGGAGCTGGCCCGGGCCCGGCACTCGCTCACCGAGGTGACCCAGCCGCTGGCCGTCCGGGCCGAGCTGCGCGGCCGGCTGGACGCCTACAAGGCGATGGCGGCCCGGATGCGGGTCGCCGAGGACCCGGAAGTGATCGAGCGGTACGAGAAGGCGCGCTGGCTGCTGTGGAGCGCGCCCTGCGACCTGCGGGCGGCGGCCGCCGCGGTGGCCCGCTTCCAGCAGTCGCTGCGCCCGGCCCAGGCCGAGCAGGAGACACCGCACAACCCGGCCGGCCAGACGCCGGTCGACGGACAGGTACAGGGGGGCTGAGGTTGATGGGCGAGACGTGCGTACGGCCGGACTGCTCCGGCAACGGCAGGATCGACGCCGACGGCTACTGCGACGAGTGCGGGCTGGCGCCGGCGGGCGGAGGCGGCACCGGCACCACCGCGGCGCCGCCGAAGGCGGCGACGGCCGCCGGCCCCGGCTCGCCCTGCCCGCGCGACTGCTCCGGCACCATCGACGCGGACGGCTACTGCGACGAGTGCGGCCTGACCGCGCCCGGTGCCGACACCGGCATCACCCAGCCCTACGTCCCGTCCGCGCGGGTCAGCCCGGACTCCGCCCGCAGCGGCTCGATCCGCTCCATGTCGGCCCGCACCGGCTCCTCCCGCTCGATGTCCGGCCGCTCCCGCTCGCACCGCTCGACCCGCACCGGCTCCAGCCGCTCGGTCTCGGTGCGCGCCACCCGCGGCAGCGTCAGCGCGGGCACCCGCAACCGGCTGGGCGCCGGCCTGGTCACCGTGCCGACCGTGGAAACGGCCGACCCGTCGCTGGCGGTGCTGGCCAACCCCGAGGTGCCCGAGCGCAAGCGCTTCTGCGCCAAGTGCGAGACGCCGGTGGGCCGGGAGAAGAACGGCCGTCCGGGCCGCCCGGACGGCTTCTGCACCAAGTGCGGCACGCCGTACTCCTTCACTCCCAAGCTGCGCCGCGGCGACCTGGTCGGCGGGCAGTACGAGGTGGTCGGCTGCCTGGCGCACGGCGGGCTCGGCTGGATATACCTGGCGGTGGACCGCCGGGTCAACGACAAGTGGGTCGTCCTCAAGGGCCTGCTGAACACCGGGGACGAGGACGCGCTCGCTGCGGCCGTCGCCGAGCGGCGCTTCCTGGCCGAGGTGGACCACCCGAACATCGTCCGGATCATCAACTTCGCCGAGCACCTGGACATCGGCACCGGCTCCACCGACGGCTACATCGTCATGGAGTACGTCGGCGGCAAGTCGCTCAAGGACATCGCCAACGACCGCCGCACCCCGGACGGCCGGCGCGAGCCGCTGCCGGTGGAGGTGGCGATCGCGTACGCGCTGGAGGCGCTGCCCGCGCTCGGGTACCTGCACGCCCGGGGCCTGATCTACTGCGACTTCAAGATCGACAACGTGATCCAGAGCGGCGACGCCCTCAAGATCATCGACATGGGCGCGGTCTGCCGGCTCGACCACGACGGCCCGATCTACGGCACCGTCGGCTACCAGGCCCCCGAGATCGCCACCCACGGCCCCTCCCCCGCCTCCGACCTGTACACCGTGGCCCGCACCCTCGCGGTGCTCACCTTCGACTTCCAGGGCTACAGCACCACCTACCGCGACTCGCTGCCCGGCCCCGAGGACGTCGAGGTCTTCGCCACGTACGAGTCGTACTACCGCTTCCTGGTCCGCGCCACCGACCCCGACCCGGCCCGCCGGTTCTCCTCCGCCGAGGAGATGGCCGACCAGCTCACCGGCGTGCTGCGGGAGGTCCTGGCCCTCCAGGACGACCGGCCCCGGCCCGCGCCCTCCACCCTGTTCGGCCCGGAACTGCGCGTCGTGGACACCGAGTTGGTGCTGCCCACCGACCAGCTGGGCCAGCTGCGGGTGACCGCGCTGGACCCGTCCGCCGCCGCCCTCGCCCTGCCCGTCCCCCGGGTCGACCCGGGCGACCCCAACGCCGGCTTCCTCGCCACCCTGCTCGCCACCGACCCCGAGGAGGCGATCGCCGCACTGGGCGGCGCTCCCGCCGTCTCGATCGAGAGCCGGCTGCGCGAGCTGCGCGCCCTGCTCGAACTCGGCCGCCAGGGCATGGCCGTGAACGAGCTGGCCGAGCTGGAGAAGGACCACCCCGACGACTGGCGGGTGGTCTGGTACCGCGGCTTGGTCGCCCTGGTCGGGGCTGCCGAGAACGGCAGTGAAACTGATCTGCGGGCGGCCGCCGAGGCCTTCGACGCCGTCTACGACGCCTTCCCCGGCGAGGCCGCGCCCAAGCTGGCCCTGGCCATCTGCGCCGAGCTCCTCGGCGACGCCGGCGACGCGGCCGAGTTCTACCGCCTGGTGTGGGCCACCGACCACTCGTACCTGAGCGCCGCGTTCGGCCTCGCCCGGGTCCGCCTCTCCGAGGACGACCGGCCCGGCGCCGTCCGCGTACTGGAGTCCGTCCCGGCCACCTCCAGCCAGTACACCGCCGCCCGGATCGCCGCCGTCCGCGCCCGGCTGCGCGAACGCCCCACCACCGACCCGCTCGCCACCGACCTCTCCGCCGGCTCCGACCAGCTCACCGCGCTGCGCCTCGACGACCGCCGCCGCGAGGAGCTCTCCGTCGAGGTGCTCGGCGCCGCCCTCGGCTGGGTCATGGCCGGCTCCGCGGGCGCCCAGCAGGCCGGCGCCACCGTGGTGCTGGGACGACCCGCCGTGGAGCGGGAACTGCGCTTCGCCCTGGAACAGTCCTACCGGGTACTCGCCCGGTTGGCCGACCGGGCCGAGACCAGGATCGAGATGGTGGAACGGGCCAACCGGGCCCGCCCCAGGACGTGGGTGTAGCCGATGCCGCAGCAGACCGAGTGCCCGAGCTGTTCCGAGCCGATGGAGCCGGAGGACGCCTTCTGCGGGCGCTGCGGGACCGGCCGGGACGGCCGGGCGGCCCCGGGCTCGATGCCCGCCAGCTGGGCCGCCGCCCGCGGTGGGGCCGTCCCGCCGCAGCGCGGGCCGGTCTGCGTGACCTGCGGGCAGGCGCAGGTCACCGAGGACGGCTACTGCGAGGGCTGCGGCAGCGCCCAGCCGCGCCCCCGCGACCACATGGAGAAGGCCCTCGCGGGCGTCGCCGGGGTCAGCGACCGCGGCGTGCGCCACCACCGCAACGAAGACTCCTTCACCGTCGCCGCCAGCTCGCTGCCCGGCGGCGAGCCGGTCGTGGTCGCCGTGGTGTGCGACGGCGTCTCCTCCTCCGACCGCCCTGACGAGGCCTCGGAGACCGCCGTCGACGCCGCCTCGGAGTCCCTGCTGACCTCCCTGGAGGCCGGCCGGAACCCGAACGAGGCGATGCGCGCCGCCATCGCCGACGCCGCCAAGGCCGTCGCCGACCTCGCCACCGACGGCGCCGGCCCGGCCCGCCCCGACCTCAACGCCCCCGCCTGCACCTACGTCAGCGCCATCGCGGCCGGCGGCCGGGTGACCATCGGCTGGGTCGGCGACACCCGGGCCTACTGGATCCCGGACGACCGTGCCGCCGCCGAACCCTTCCGGCTCACCCAGGACGACTCCTGGGCGGCCCGGATGGTCGAGGCCGGGCTGATGAGCGAGGCCGAGGCCTACTCCGACCCGCGCGCCCACGCCATCACCGGCTGGCTCGGCGCCGACGCCGAGGAGATCGTGCCGCACACCCTCGACTTCACCCCGCACGTCCCCGGCGTGCTGCTGATCTGCACCGACGGCCTGTGGAACTACGCCGAGGCGGCCACCGACCTGGCGTACTACGTCCGCCCGGACGCCCGGACCGAACCGCTCGCGGCGGCCCAGACCCTGGTGAAGTTCGCGGTCGCGGCCGGCGGCCACGACAACATCACCGTCGCGGTGCTCCCGATCGACCCGCCCGCCGTCTCCATCGAGGAGGTCGAGGAGACGCCCACCGCGCTCGACCTGCCGATCATCGTTCCGGCCGCCGCGCGGGCGCCCGAGGACGACGAGGACTACGAGGACTACGAGCCGACCCTCCCGAACCTGCCGGTGATCGGCTCCCCCGCCGCCCCGCTGCCCCCGGTTCCGCCCGCGCCTCCGACGGCGCCCCCGGCGCCCCCGGCGGTCCCGTCCGCACCGCCGGCGCCGCCCGCCGCCCCGCCCCTGCCGCCCGTCCCCCCGCAGCCGCCGACGGCCTGACCGGCCCGGCCACGCCCGGCCCGACGGCCCCCGGACCGCCGGACCGCCCACCGACCTGATCACATCCACCCCTCACCCGACGGGAGCCGACCGCCCCATGGCAACACTGGCGAAGCCGAACCTGCCCAGGTTCGACGTGGAGATCTTCCAGAACGAGTACCTGGCCGACGGCGCCCGCGAGGTCAACGCCATCGTCACCGTCACCGCCACCGGCGGCGGCACCTCCGGCGGCCGCCCGCTCGGCCTCACCGACGCCGCCGCCCAGGGCACCGACGCCAACGCGGCCGTGGTGATCCTGGTCGACTGCTCGGGCTCGATGGACTACCCCAAGACCAAGATCAACGGCGCCCGCGAGGCCACCGCCGCCGCCATCGACGCCCTGCGCGACGGCACCGCCTTCGCCGTGGTGGCCGGCACCCACGAGGCCCGCGACATCTTCCCCGGCGACGGCACCCTGGCCACCGCCTCGCCCAGCACCCGCGACCAGGCCAAGGAGGCGCTGCGCCGCCTCACCGCGGCCGGCGGCACCGCGATGGGCACCTGGCTGGCCAAGGCCGACAAGCTCTTCCTCACCCGCCGCGACATCGCCATCCGGCACGCCATCCTGCTCACCGACGGCAACAACGAGCACGAGTCGGCCGCGGACCTCGCCCGCAACATCGAGCGGGTCACCGGCCACTTCACCGCCGACTGCCGCGGTGTCGGCACCGACTGGCGGATCGACGAGCTGCGCACCATCTCCTCAGCGCTGCTCGGCACCGTCGACATCGTCGCCGAGCCCTCCGGCCTGGCCGAGGACTTCCGCTCGATGATGGCCGGCGCGATGGGCAAGCAGGTCGCCGACGTCGCGCTGCGGATCTGGACCCCGGCCAACGCCACCGTGAAGTTCGTCAAGCAGGTCGCCCCCGCGGTCGAGGACCTGACCGCCCGCCGCGCCGAGGCCGGCCCCCGGGCCGGCGACTACCCGACCGGCTCCTGGGGTGACGAGAGCCGCGACTACCACGTCTGCGTCGAGGTCCCGGCCGCCGCGGTCGGCAACGAGATGCTCGCCGCCCGGATCAGCCTGGTGCTGCCCCCGCAGGTCGGCGGCGGCACCCCCGAGGTGCTCTCCCAGGGCCTGGTCAAGGCCGTCTGGACCGACGACCTGGCCTCCTCCACCCGGATCAGCCCGCAGGTCGCCCACTACACCGGGCAGGCCGAGCTCGCCTCCTCGATCCAGGAGGGTCTGGAGGCCCACCGCGCCGGGGACGTCGACACCGCCACCGCCAAGCTGGGCGCCGCCGTCCGGATCGCGCACGCGACCGGGAACGAGGGCACCTACAAGCTGCTGCAGAAGGTGGTGGACGTGGTGGACCCGAAGGAGGGTACGGTTCGATTCCGTAAGAACGTGAGCGAGGCCGACTCGATGACCCTTGAGACCCGGTCGACCAAGACGGTACGTGTGAAGAAGTGACCGCTGAAGACGTGATCGGGCCGGCCGCCCGGCGCGACGCCGCACCGTGCCGGCCCGAAACGAGGGGGACCTGATGCCGATCTGCCCGAGGGGCCACGAGTCGCAGGCCGAGGACTGGTGCGACTTCTGCGGCTTCCCGATGACCCCGCCGGTCCCGCCGCCCGGCGCCCACGGGGGCTACCCGGGGGCGCCCGGCGGCGACCCCGCACCCGGCGCACCCGCCGGGCACCCGCAGCACGGCGGTGCGTCCTTCGGCGCGCCGCCGCCCCCGCCGATGCCTCCGGGAGCGGTCCCGCCGCCCCCGCCCGGCGCCTTCCCGCCCCCTGGCGCCTTCCCCCCGCCCGGGGCCTTCCCGCCGCCCGGCGCGGTACCGCCTCCCGGCGGCTACCCGCCCCCCGGGACCGTGCCGCCGGGCGTACCGCAGGGCCTCACCGAGGGCCTGGCCGTCTGCCCGATCTGCCGCAGCCCGCAGACCGGCCGGTTCTGCGAGGAGTGCGGCTACGACTACGAGCTGTCCACGCCCTCGCGCCGCCAGACCCCGGCCGCCGGCGCGCCCGCACCCGGCCCCGCCCAGCCCCCGCCGCTGAACATCCCGGCGGCCTACGGCGGCACCACCCTGCCTCCCGAGGCCCCGGTCGCCCCCCAGCAGCCGCAGCCTCCGGCGCCTCCGCAGCCGGAGTACCCGCACACCTACGGCTACCCGCCGCCGGAGGGCGCCTTCCCCGAGGCGCCGGTGCGCGAGGACTCCGGCCCGGTGTACGCCCAGCCGGCCGGCCCCGGCCCGAACAACCGCGGCGGCGACTTCGGCACGTCCTTCCACCTCGCCCCGCCGGTGCACCAGCCCCAGCCGGAGGCCGTCCCGGCGGAGCCGGTCCGGTCCAACTGGATCGCGGTGGTCTCGGCCGACCGCGACTACTTCACCGAGATGATGGCCCGCAGCGGCCCCGAGGCGGCCGGCCTGTTCTTCCCGCCGTACTGCCCCGAGCGCCGTATCCCGCTGACCGGCCGCGGCCAGCTGCGGATCGGCCGGCGCAGCCAGCACCGGGGCACCGTCCCGGAGATCGACCTGTCGGTGCCGCCGGAGGACCCGGGCGCCTCGCACCAGCACGCGCTGCTCGCCGAGCAGGCGGACGGCAACTGGGTACTGGTCGACCAGGACTCCACCAACGGCACCACCGTGAACGGCGGCGCGGAACCGATCACCCCGCACACCGCCGTACCGCTGAACGACGGCGACCGGATCCACATCGGCGCCTGGACGACGATCACGGTGCACCGCGCCTGAATGCCCTGTTGATGGTGGATCAACCACAACTCGGGCCGGGTCGGGCGGAATTCAACATTTCGCCCGGCCCGGCTTTCTTCCGGCTTCCTCAGCAAATCCCCAAATTCACGTCCCGGGTGTGCACAAGACGCACCGAAAGCCCTATTCTCATGGCACATGACTGCAGCTATATCCGCTGACGGCATCCGTCAGCGGTACGGGGATGTGCAGGCCGTCGACGGGGTGTCCTTCACCGTCGAGGCCGGCGAGTTCTACGGGATCCTGGGCCCCAACGGGGCCGGGAAGACCACCACAATGGAGATCCTGGAAGGGGTCCGAAAGCCCGACGAGGGTCGGGTCGAGCTGCTGGGGATGGCTCCCTGGCCGCGCAATCCGAAACTGCTGCCGCGCATCGGCGTGCAGTTCCAGGCCTCGGCTTTCTTCCGGAAACTGACGGCCCGTGAGACCATCCGCACCTTCGCGTCGTTCTACGGGGTCGGCCCCAAGCGGGCCGATGCGATGCTGGAGCGGGTCGGCCTCGCCGACAAGACCGAGACGCTGACCGACCAGATGTCCGGCGGCCAGGCGCAACGCCTGTCGATCGCCTGCGCACTGGCGCACGACCCGGAGCTCGTCTTCCTGGACGAGCCCACCACCGGCCTCGACCCGCAGTCCCGGCGCAACCTCTGGGACCTCCTGCGGGACATCAACAACGAGGGCCGCACCGTCGTCCTGACCACCCACTACCTGGACGAGGCCGAGGTGCTCTGCGACCGGGTCTCGATCATGGACCACGGGAAGATCCTGCACACCGGCGCCCCGGCGGCGCTGATCCGCGAGATCGACGACACCGTCCGGATCAGCGTGGCCTCCGGCCAGCTGCCGGTCGAGCGGGCCCGCGAGCTGCTCGCCGCGGTCGGCGCCGACGTCGCCACCCTGGAGGACGACACCGTCTCGCTCTCCGTCTCGACCCGGCACCCGGCCCCGGTGCTCAGCGTGCTGGCCGAGCAGAACGCGCTGCGCGGCCTCGAGGTGCGCGGCGCCACCCTGGAGGACGTCTTCCTCCAGCTGACCGGACGGGAGTTCCGCGCATGACCGTCTCCACTTCCACCGAGCCGAAGGTGCCCGCCCCGCGCGGCGGTTCGGCCGGCGCCGCCGGCGGGCAGGAGCGGGTCAGCGCGTTCTGGAGCCTGTCCCGCGCGATGCTGCTCGGCATGAAGCGGGACCGCACCGCGACCTTCTTCATCCTGCTCTTCCCGCTGGTCTTCCTGGTCTTCTTCGGCAGCGTGACCAAGGGCAACAACAGCCCGCACGCCAAGGTGGCCCAGGTCGGCGCGGTGAAGCTGTTCGACTCGATGCAGGGCGAGGGCCGGACCGAGCTGGACAAGGTCCTCACCATCACCCGCACCGACGACGAGGCCGGAACGCTGCAGAAGGTCCGCAAGGGCGACTTCGACGCGATGATCACGCAGGGCCCGGACGGCAAGGTCGAGCTGCGCTTCAGCGCCGCCGACACGGTCCGCGCCGGCGCGCTCCAGGGCATCGTCAACTCGGTGGTGCAGAGCGCCAACCAGGCGGCCACCGGCCAGAAGCCGGCCTACGTGGTGGACGCCCAGCAGGTCGAGGACCAGTCGCTCAAGCCGATCCAGTTCCTCACCCCCGGCCTGCTCGGCTGGGCCGTCGCCACCGGCGCCGTGTTCGGCGCCGCGCTGACCCTGGTCGGCTGGCGCAAGTCCAAGGTGCTGCGGCGCCTGCGGCTGGCCCCGATCAGCGCGGGTACGGTCGTCAGCTCCCGGATCGTGGTCTCGCTGCTGACCGCCTTCCTCCAGACCACCGTCTTCCTGGTGGTCGCCACGAGCTTCTTCGGGCTCAAGCTCACCGGCAACTGGTGGCTGGTCCTCCCGCTGGTGGCCTGCGCGACGCTCGCCTTCATGTCGATCGGCCTGCTGGCCGGCTCGGTCGCCAAGACCGAGGAGGCGGCCAACGGCATCTCGCAGCTCATCGTGCTGCCGATGTCCTTCCTGTCCGGTTCGTTCTTCCCGCTGGACGGCGCCCCGGGCTGGCTGAAGACCGTCTCGCAGGTCATGCCGCTGAAGCACCTGGTGACAGCCGCCCAGTCGGTGCTGACCCGCGGCGGCGGCGTGATGGACGCCCTGCCGACGATGGGCGGGCTGCTGCTCTTCGCGGCCGTTCTCACCGGCATCGCCTGGAAGCTGTTCAAGTGGGAAGACGCCTGACCGAGGCTCTTCCCTGTTGAACCGGTACGGGGCAGCGGATCGGTGTTGTCCACCGATCCGCTGCCCCGTACCACTTGCCGGCCCCTGCACGCGCTCATCGATGTCAGTGGCGGCTGTTACGGTCACTGTGGTTATCGCTCTCGTGCGGATGGGGGTGTTCAGTGCGAAGTTTCGAGCCACGTCCGGGCTTTGTGGTGCAGGCATTCCGCTTCGCGCTGGACCCGAGCGCCGAGGGTGAGCGGCAGCTGCGATCGCACTGCGGCGCGGCGCGCGCCGCTTACAACTGGGCGGTGTCCTGGGTAGAGGCATCGTGGTGGCAGCGAAGGGCCGAGGCGTCGTACGGCATTGCCGAGGAGGATCTGACACCGTGGAGGCTGTGGTCGCTCCCGGCACTGCGGAAGGTCTTCAACGTGGTCAAGAAGACCGACCCGCGATTCGCCGACTGGTGGCAGGAGAACTCCAAAGAGGCCTACAGCTCCGGGCTGTCGAACGCAGCGGCGGCGTTCGACAACTACGCGAGGTCCCCGCGCGGCAACCGCCGGGGCAAGCCAGCGGGCTTGCCCCGCCACAAATCCAAGCACAAGGCCCGGCTGTCGTGCCGGTTCACCACCGGCGCGATCCGCGTCGAGCCGGACCGTCGGCATGTGACGCTGCCCCGGATCGGGACGGTGCGCACGCACGAGTCCACACGGAAGCTGCAACGCCGTATCGCGAACGGAACCGCCCGGATCCTCTCGGCGACCGTCCGGCATGAGCGGGGTCGATGGTTCGTCTCCTTCCAGGTCGAGATCCAGCGAGCACGGCGTGCCCCGGCCCGGCCGGACGTGGCGGTCGGCGTGGACCTCGGCGTCAAGTGCCTCGCTGTTCTCGCCGACAGCCTCGGGGACGTCCGGCGCATCCCCAATCCCGGCCACTACGAGCAGGAGATCCAGACCCTCAAGCGGCTGGCGCGCCGGGTCTCCCGACGTCAGGGACCGGACCGGCGCACCGGGCAGAAGCCGTCCAAGGGGTGGCTGGACACGAACGCGGAGCTGAGCCGCGTCCATCACCGGGTGGCGAATCTGCGCATGGACGCCCTGCACAAGCTCACCACGACCATCACCGCCGAGTACGGCACGGTAGTGATCGAGGACCTGAACGTCGCCGGGATGCTCAGGAACCGGCGACTGGCCCGCCGGATCGCAGACGCCGGGTTCGGCGAGATCCGGCGGCAGATCACCTACAAGACCGAATGGAACGGCGGGACCGTGGTGGTCGCCGACCGCTGGTTTCCGTCCTCCAAGACCTGTTCCGGCTGCGGCGCGGTGAAAGCCAAGCTGCCGCTGCACGTCCGGACCTTCCACTGCGACGCCTGCGGCCTGGTCATCGACCGGGATGAGAACGCGGCTCGCAACCTCGCCGCTCTCGCGGCAACCCGTATCACTGGTACCGGAGTGGCCGGAGACCAGGGCGTGAAAGCGCCGAAGCCCCGTGGAGCCGACCGCAAGACCCGTACCACCCGGCCCGGCCGCAAGGCCGGGCCGGGGCGGGCAGGTGGCGCAACCCTGCCGCACCAGCGGCAGAAGGAAGCGGGAGACCGTCATCAGGACACCACAGCGCAACTCGCGCTCTGGTGACACCGATACGGACCGTCCGCGCGGAAACGCCCGGACTGCCGAGAGACGCTAGGCACTCTCGGCAACGGTCGTACGCCTTTTGTCCCGGTGTACGACCCCGTCGGCGTCTGCGACCATGGTCGGGTGACAGAGATCCGGCGAGACACGTTCAGCGAGGAGACCTTCTTCGACCAGGTCGGCGGTGAGCCGACCTTCCGGCTCCTGACCCGACGCTTCTACGAGGGCATCGCCGAGGACGAGTTGCTGCGGCCGATGTATCCCGAGGAGGACCTCGGCCCGGCCGAGGAGCGGATGGCTCTGTTCCTGATGCAGTACTGGGGCGGCCCGCGCACCTACAGCGACCACCGCGGCCACCCGCGACTGCGGATGCGGCACGCGCCGTTCAAGGTCGACAAGGCCGCGCACGACGCCTGGCTGACCCACATGCGCGCGGCCGTGCACAGCCTGGAGCTGCCCGCCGAGCACGAGCGGCAGCTGCTCGACTACCTGACGTACGCCGCCGCGTCGATGATCAACACCCCGGGCTGAGCCGCCGTACACCGGACGCGCCGTACACCGAGCCGCCGTACGCCGAGCCGCCGGACACGGTCACCGGGCCGGGCTGAGCCCCAGCCCCGCGCCCGGCGCGGCCACCGTCCGCACCACCACCGAACCCGCCGGGGCGCTCAGCCGCAGCCAACCGCCCGCCCGGTGCACGGTGAGCGGGGCGCCGGGCTTCAGGAAGCCGATCACGTACGCGGCGTGCACCGCGCGCAGCGGCAGCTCCGGCAGCGCGCCGACCGGGCGGGACCAGATCTCGTCGGCCAGCCGGTCCAGCACCTCGCGGGTGCGGTGGTGCGCCGGGACGGCCTCGCTGCGCTCGCGGAACTCCTTCACCCCGGCCATCAGTTCGGGGTACACCTCGGCCGCCGGCGGGGCCCCGACCGGCCGCCAGCCGGCCTTCGGCGGCAGCAGCCCGGCCCAGGCCGGGCCGGTCACCGGCGCGGGCAGCGCCACGGCGCCCGCCTCGGAGTCCACGCCGTCCAGCAGCTGACCGGCCGAGACCGTCAGGTCGACCGGCTCCGCCAGACCGCTCAGCCGGGCGGTGCGGATCGCCAGCGCGCCCGAGGTGCCCAGCGGCAGCCGCCCGAAGACCGCCAGCACGCCGTCGTCCCCGTCCGTGGCCACCGCCCGCAGCCGCACGGCCGCCGCCTTGTCGAAGCGCAACAGGCGCAGCAGGAAGGCGGAGAGGTCGGCGGCCTCGCCGGTGTCGGTCAGGGCGAGGCGGGCGGTGATGGTCAACGCGGCTCAGCTCGAATCGTCGTGGGGTTCGATCGTGCGGGGTGGGACTTTCAGACTGCCGCGACGGCCGGGGCCTCGTCCATGAAACGGGAGAGGAACTCCCGCTCGACCGGCGAGATCCGGCGTGGCCGGCCCTCGGCCAGGTCGTAGGGGACGACCACGGTGGAGGCCCGGACGTACACCGTCTCGGAGCCGTCCGGGTGGACGTCCTTGATGTCGTAGGACACGGTCAGCGAGGCGCCGCCGATGTGCGTCACCCGGGTCTCGATGGTGACCGGCTCCGGCCGGTGCACCAGCGGGCGCTTGTAGTCGATCTCGTGGCGAGCCACCACCGAGCCGCCCGCGAACTCCCCGGCACCGGCCTCAGCGGCCTGGGTGAACATGAAGTCGATCCGGGCCTCCTCCAGGTAGCGCAGGAAGACCACGTTGTTGACGTGCCCGAAGGCGTCCATGTCGGACCAGCGCAGCGGGCAGGCGTAGATGTGGCGAGCCACGGGTGTTCTCCTCGGTGTCCGGTTGCCCGTCGTCACGGACCGGCGACGGGCCGCGGCCCGGCAGACCGCCCCGGAGGGCAGTCTGCCGGGCCGTCGTGACAGCTGGATGTCAGCCTCGGGTCAGCTTCTTGTACGTGGCCCGGTGCGGACGGGCCGCGTCGGCGCCGAGCCGCTCGACCTTGTTCTTCTCGTACGACTCGAAGTTGCCCTCGAACCAGAACCACTTGCTTTCGCCCTCGTAGGCGAGGATGTGGGTGGCCACTCGGTCCAGGAACCAGCGGTCGTGGGAGATGACCACGGCGCAGCCGGGGAACTCCAGCAGGGCGTTCTCCAGCGAGGACAGGGTCTCGACGTCCAGGTCGTTGGTGGGCTCGTCGAGGAGCAGCAGGTTGCCGCCCTGCTTGAGGGTCAGCGCCAGGTTCAGGCGGTTGCGCTCACCACCGGAGAGCACACCGGCCGGCTTCTGCTGGTCCGGGCCCTTGAAGCCGAAGGCCGACACGTAGGCGCGGGACGGCATCTCGACCTGGCCGACATTGATCCAGTCCAGGCCGTCGGAGACGACCTCCCAGAGGGTCTTCTTCGGGTCGATGTTGGCGCGCGACTGGTCGACGTAGCTGATCTTGACGGTCTCGCCGACCTTGACCTTGCCGGAGTCCGGGGTCTCCAGGTCCTGGAGCATCTTGAACAGCGTGGTCTTGCCGGCGCCGTTCGGGCCGATGACGCCGACGATGCCGTTGCGCGGCAGGGTGAAGCTCAGGTCGTCGATCAGGATCTTCTCGCCGAAGGCCTTGGAGAGGTTCTCCACCTCGATGACGACGCTGCCCAGACGCGGGCCCGGCGGGATCTGGATCTCCTCGAAGTCCAGCTTCCGCATCTTGTCGGCCTCGGCCGCCATCTCCTCGTAGCGGGCCAGACGCGCCTTGGACTTCGCCTGGCGGCCCTTGGCGTTGGAGCGGACCCACTCCAGCTCTTCCTTGAGGCGCTTGGCGCGCTTCGCGTCCTTCTGGCCCTCGACCTTGAGACGAGACTGCTTGGTCTCCAGGTAGGTGGAGTAGTTGCCCTCGTAGCCGATCGCACGGCCGCGGTCGAGCTCCAGGATCCAGCCGGCCACGTTGTCCAGGAAGTACCGGTCGTGGGTGACGGCCACGACGGTGCCCTTGTACTTGGCCAGGTGCTGCTCCAGCCAGTTCACCGACTCGGCGTCCAGGTGGTTGGTGGGCTCGTCGAGCAGCAGCAGGTCGGGGGCCTCCAGCAGCAGCTTGCAGAGCGCGACGCGGCGCTTCTCACCACCGGAGAGCTTGGTGACGGCCCAGTCGCCGGGCGGGCAGCCCAGGGCGTCCATGGCCTGCTCCAGCTGGGCGTCCAGGTCCCAGGCCTCGGCGTGGTCCAGCTCCTCCTGGAGCTTGCCCATCTCGTCGAGCAGGGCGTCCGAGTAGTCGGTCGCCATCAGTTCGGCGATCTCGTTGAAGCGGTCGAGCTTCCCCTTGATCTCCTTGACGCCGTCCTGGACGTTCTCCAGGACCGTCTTGGACTCGTCCAGCGGCGGCTCCTGGAGGAGCATGCCGACGGTGAAGCCGGGCGAGAGGAAGGCGTCGCCGTTGGAGGGGTGCTCCAGGCCGGCCATCATCTTCAGCACGGTGGACTTACCGGCACCGTTGGGGCCCACGACGCCGATCTTCGCTCCGGGGAGGAAGCTGAGCGTCACGTCGTCAAGGATGACCTTGTCTCCGTGAGCCTTGCGCACCTTGCGCATCGTGTAGATGTATTCCGCCACGTGAGATCGCTCCGGCGTCGTCGGGAGTAATTCGGCTTGCAGCCTTCCATTGTGCCGCACCCGGCCGGAACCCCCGAACCGCCCAGGTGACCCCACCGGGGTATCGCCGATCACGGCCCGCCGCCCTCCAGCCGTCCGGCCACCTCCCCGGATCCGGCGCCCCCTCCCCCGCCCCGGGAACGGCGAAGGCCCGGCTCCCCGCATCGATCGCGGGGAGCCGGGCCGGTTCCGCTGCTCAGGGCCTCAGGAGGTCGACTCCCCCGGCCCGCTCAGGCGGTTCAGGCGGTGGTGCGACCGTGACGGCCACGGCGGCGCAGGAAGAAGACCGCGGCGCCACCGGCCACGACCAGGGCACCCGCGACGCCGGCCAGGAGCGGGGTGTTGCTGTCGGCACCGGTCTGGGCCAGGCCACCGGTGCCCGGGGCGGCGCTGGTGGTCGCCGGGGTCGGCTGGCCGGCACCGGCGCTCGGGGTGCCCGAGTGGGAGGAGGTCGGGGTGGCGGTGGTGGTGCCGGTGGCGGCCGGGGTGGTCGGGGCGCCGGTCGGGGTCACGCCGACCTTGCAGTCCAGGACACCGGTGAAGTCCTTGGTGTAACCGCTCGGGCCGGACACCTTGATGTCGTAGTTGGCCTTCTCTGCGACCTTGACGAGCACGCTCTCGGTCTTGCCCGGCTGGACGGCCACCTGCTGCTTGTCGACCGTGACGGTGGCGGCCTCGTCACCGCTGTTGGTGACGGAGACGGTCACACCGTTCTTGGCGCACTCGACCTTGGCGCTGCTGTCGACCAGCGCACCCTTGCCCTGCTTCCAGGTGGCCTTGGCGGCGGCGGAGACGCTCAGCTGGTCGGAGCTGGCCAGGATCATGGTCTGGCTGTGCTTGCCGAACTTGTCCACACCGGTCATGAAGACCCGGCCGCTGGGCACGATGGTCGAGGCGCTGGCGTTGAGGGTGACCGCACCGTCCGGGGTACCGGCCGGCACGTCCAGGAACAGCTGGGTGTCCTTGGCGATCGGACCGGCCAGGGTGGCGCCGACCGGCTTGCCGTCCTTGTCGACCAGCTTGGCCTTGTCGGCGGCCGCGCCGGCGACGGCCAGCTTCACCTCGCCCGCGCTGGAGTTGAGGACGAACGGTCCGAGCTTGCTGCCGGACTTGCCGGAGACCGAGTCCGGGGTGAGCGTCAGCGAGGGCTTCGGCTCGGCGGCGATGCCCTTGTTGTTGCTCCCGATCAGGTAGTCGCGCAGCTTCGTGGCGTTGTCGTCGGGCAGCGTGACCTCCTTGCTGTCCGAGAACTTCCAGATCGCGGCCTGGGTGCCCGCGGCGGCCTGCTCCGGGGTCAGGCCGTCGACCTTGATGGCCGCGGCGAGCGCCGTCAGGTTGACGTGCGGGTAGGAGTTGTCCAGGATCCACCGGATCATCGGGGCGTTCGCGTTGGCGGCGAGGGAGCTCGCGCCCCAGTCCGCCTCGTGGTACTCGGCGCCGCTGTCCGTGTACACCGGGTTGTCGAAGTCGATGCAGTAGGTCTGCAGCACACCGCTGTCCGTCTTGAGGGTGAAGAGACCGGCGTTGACGTCGCCCTTGCCCTTGACGGTGACCGTCTCCGACACCATGTCCTGCTGGATGATCGCCGAGGTCACGCCCGAGGCCGGGGTGTTCGCCGCGGCCGCCGCACCAGCCGCGAACAGGCCTCCACCCAGCGCAACGCTGGTCGTGAGCATGACAGTGGTTATGCGGGACAGACCCCGCCCCTGCCTCTTGAACATCTGGGATCCCTCCGGGACAGGCCACACCGAGTGGGCAGCCTGCCGACTTGCCGTGCCGCGCGTGCCCCCTGTGGCACTGCTGCGGGTATGAACCAGACGAATCCTATTGAGCCTCAGAGGCCCCGAAACCGCCATGCGAAATCAGGACGATTCCGTATCTGTATCGTTATCAACCCCCTCAGGATCCACACAAGCTGACGATCAACCAGAATCACTTCGCCACTTTCTGTTATCCGGCCGAGATTGCACGTGCGGGCACAACAACCTTCTCGATCAACACATTTGTCGACAGGGAAGGTCACCGACCGGTCAGCTCAGCGTCGCCCGGTCTTCATCACTCCTCTCCCCCTCGGACACGTCCTCCTGCTGCTCCGTCACCGACCGCACACCCGGCGGCAGCTCGGGCAACCGCGGTGCGGCGGCCACCGCCGAGGCCCTGCGCGCCTCCAGCGCGTTGGCGATCCACCCCGGCACCGGTTCGTCCGCCCTCTCCGCCGCCTCCGCCGCGGCCGGCCCGGCACCGCCCGGCGGCTGCCCGCGCACCCCGGTCGCCCAACGGAAGGCCGAGGTACCACGGGTGAGGTCGTGTCCGACCGACCTGGCGTCGATCTCGGCCCGACTGCGCCTCACCTCACCCTCCGTCCACTCCCGCACCCGCAGCCGGCCCGTCACCAGCACCGGGTCCCCCTTGGCCAGCGAGCCGATCAGGTTGACCGCGAGCGCCCGCCAGGCCGTCACCCTCAGCCACTGCGTCTCGCCGTCCACCCAGCACGCCCGCTCGCGGTCGTACCGGCGCTCCGTGCAGCCGATCCGGAAGTTCGCCATCGGCACGCCGTTGGCGGTTTCCCCGTAGGTCACCTCGGTCGCGACATTGCCGAGCACCGTCACATGCGCCTCGCTCACAGCACACTCTCCGTTCTCGCCGATGCACCGTACGGAATCGAGCGGTGCGAGTTGAGAGTGCGCTCCGGGGGAAATCCCGGCCACCGAGTTCCGAAATCCTGTGGATAACTCGGCACAACGGAAAGCCGCCGTCACCCGCAGGGGTGAATTTCAGCCTTCGTACACCGCCAGGCAGCCACCTCTTCGCGGCCATGACAACAAACCGGCAGATCGTCGCCCCCGTCCGGGCGCGGCGGAAGCCGCACCGGCCGCCGTCCGCGCACGTCATCCGACCGGCACAAGCCGAATACGGCCCCCACCCGCGGCGGCGGCGACACATTCTCCGTGCCGAATCCATAACGGGTGGGGAGGCAGCCCCGTAACGACTGCACAACGTCCGGCGCGGAAGAGTGCCATACCGCTGCACTCACGGCGTTCACCTGCGATTATCGGACCGCTCCACCGAACCGACACACCAACGACGGTGTCGTCACACTCGGCCGAGGAACTGAACACCCTTATCCTGTCCCCGACAGGGCGAGGGCCCACCAACCCCCACCCCCACCCTCAGGTACGGGGACGGACAACGCGCGCCCCGAGCGCTCGCTGCCCGATCCCGGCCACGGTCACGCCCGCCAAGGGCGCCGCCCGTCCCGCCCCCATAGCTCAGCGGATAGAGCACCCGCCTTCTAAGCGGTAGGTCGCAGGTTCGAATCCTGCTGGGGGCACCACCCTGCAATTCCCGCAGGCCATCGCGTCGGCGAACACTTTCCGTGGTCGTTTCGAACCTCCGGGTAATCCAGCACCCACCGCACATAAGCCGTGACAATGCGTGTCATGCCCGCCGCGAAATCTCCCGGAATTCCGGGCGAATCCCCCGCCCCCGCGCTAAACCGACCCGCCGGAAGGCGCGATTGGGCCCCGGCCGGCTCCCAGCCCCACCGGCCCCGTCAGCCCGTCAGCCCCGCCAGGTAGGTGTCGAGCAGCGCGGTCTGCCGCTCGGCCGGGAACTCCGCCGGGGCGAACAGCACCTGCACCACCAGCCCCAGCACGAAGGCCTGCGCCCCCGCCGCGAGCCCGGCCGGGTCCGCCCCGACCGGAAGCTCCCCGAGCCGCTGGGCGTCCGCCACGTGCGCCGTGAGCGCCACCCGCGAGCGGGCGTAGCGGGCGGCGTGCGCGGCCGCCAGCTCCGGGTCGGCCAGAGCGACGTCCCAGGAGCCGACCCAGATCCGGTTGCCCGCCACGGCCGCCTCGTCCAGCGGCAGCACGTCGAGCAGCGCGGCCCGCAGCCGGGCCAGTCCGACCGGCGGCGGGGTGCCGTCGACGGGTGCGGCGCGCCGGGGCCGGGCCAGCGAGCGCCGGTCGAGCTCCTCCAGCGCGTGGCTCAGCAGCGCCCGCTTGTTCGGGAAGTAGTGCGTCAACAGCCCGGTGGAGGCGCCCAGTTCGGCGGCCACCGCACGCAGGGTCAGCCCCTCGAAGCCCTTGCTGGAGAGCACCCGCCACACCCCCTCGGAGACTTCCGAGCGGCGGGCGTCGTGGTCTCCACGGGCTGGCGTCATGGGGGCTATCGTACATACCAAACGTTTGTTATGAATGGATTCCGACAGCTCACGCAGCACCCATGAAAGGCCCGCCCGTGTTTTCCGTACCGCTCGCCGAGAACGCCGAACTGCGCCCGCTGGAGCCCTGGCAGGCCCCCGAGTTCCTGGCCCACATCGACCGCGCCCGGGCCCACACCGACCCGTGGATCCCGTGGGCCACCCGCTCCACCGACCTGGACTCGGCCCGCGCCACCCTGCAGGGCTACGCCGACGGCCAGGCCGCCGACCAACGCCGGATCTACGGCATCTGGCGGGACGGCACGCTGGTCGGCGGCGTGATGTTCGTGCACTTCGACACCAAGAGCGGCAACTGCGAGATCGGCGCCTGGACCGAGCCGGCCGGCGAGGGCGGCGGGCTGATCACCGCCGCCGTCCGGCAGCTGCTCGACTACGCCTTCGTCACCCGCGGCCTGCACCGCGCCGAGTGGTGGTGCTCGGCCGTCAACGCCCGCAGCCGGGCGGTGGCCGAGCGGGTCGGCATGCGGCGGGACGGCGTGCTGCGCGAGTGGTTCCTGCACAACGGGGTCCGCCACGACAAGGAGATCTGGGCGATCCTGGCCCCGGAGTGGGCCGCCGCCAATGCCTGACCCCGGACTGGGCCCGACCGGAGCGGGCCGAGGCCCGACCCGGCCGTGGCCCGGCACGAGCAGCGGGGCCCGGCACGAACAGCAAGGCCCGGTGGACTCCCCCGAAGTCCACCGGGCCCCGCTTCCCCCTGACGTCCGCCGACGCCCGCTCGGACTGTCGGCTCAGGCCGCCAGCACCGGCTTCCCGGCGGCCTCCGAGGCCGCCGCCTCCGCCGCCCGCAGCCGCAGCGCCAGCAGCAGCACCAGCGCCATCACCCCGCCCGCCGACAGGAAGACCACGTCCACCGCGTCCGTGAAGCTGCGCACCGCGTGCTCCCGGGCCGCACCGGTCAGCACCCGGACCGCCCCGAGCGGCCGCCCCGGTTCACCGGCCTCGAACACCCGGGCCAGCAGGCTGCCGAAGAACGCCGCGCCGAGCGCTCCGCCGAGGGTCTGGAAGAACCGGATGCCGGTGGTCGCCACGCCGAGCTGGTGCCGCGGGGCGCTGTCCTGCACCAGGGTGACCAGCTGCCCGATCAGCTGGCCGAACCCGGCGCCGAGCAGGGCGAGTTCGGCGCCCACCGCCCACAGCGGGGTGTCCGGCCCGCTGAACCCGAGCAGCACCAGGGCGAGCGTCCCGCAGACGGCGCCGGCCGCCAGGAAGGTGCGCGGCGCGTGGCCGCGGGCGATCAGCCGGGTGGCCAGCAGGCCGATCCCGGTCATCCCGGCCGCCATCGGCATCAGGTAGAGGCTGGCCGTGGTCGGGGCGATCCCCCGGGCGAGCTGCAGGTAGATCATCACGTAGACGATCGAGCCCATCATGCCCATCCCGACCAGGCCCTGGACGGCGAAGCCGATCCGTACCACCGGGATCCGGAACAGCGAGAGCGGCAGCACCGGCTCGGCGGCGGTGGCCTGGCGCCACAGGAAGAGGGCGAGGGCGGCCAGGGTGGCGGCGGACAGTCCGAGGATCTCCGGGGAGGTCCAGGCGTAGTCCTTGCCGCCCCACTCGGTGACCAGCAGCAGCCCGGTGGCGAAGGCGGCGGCCAGGGTGGCGCCGAGGAAGTCCAGGCCGCGCCGGCGGGCGGTCTGCGGCAGCTTGATCACCAGGGCGACGCCGGCCACCACGAGCAGGCCGAGCGGCAGGTTGACGTAGAAGATCCAGCGCCAGCTGAGGTGGTCGGTGAACAGCGCCCCGACCAGCGGACCGACGGCCATGCCGAGGCCCGCGACGATGCCGCCCATCGCGCCGCCCTTGCCGCTGCCGCGCTCCGCCGGGTCCTGGAGGTGGGCCATGACCACCATGGTGACGCTCATCAGCCCGCCGCCGCCGATGCCCTGGACAGCCCGGAAGGCGATCAGCTGGCCCATCGACTGCGCGGCCCCGCACAGCGCCGAGCCGAGCAGGAAGGTGCCGAGCGCGCCCAGCAGCACCCGCCTGGCGCCGTAGACGTCACAGAGCCTGCCGTAGAGCGGGAGCAGCGCGGTGGCGGCCAGGGCGAAGGCGCTGACCAACCAGGGCAGTCGGTCGACGCCGTGGACGGGGTCGAGGTCGCGGACGATCGGCACGGTGGCCGCCGACACGATGTTCGAGTCGAGTACGGCCAGCACGATCGTGACCAGGCAGAGCAGCATGCCCAGCCTGCGCTGGGCCTCCGTCATCAGGCCGGTGCCGGCCTGGGCGGGTGCGTTCGGAGCGGCGGATGCCATCGGGAAGTCCCCCCAGATTCGGTGGAGTTCGGCCCGGACCGGCGTGGTCCGGCGGGCTCGTCACCACCATGGCAGGATTCTTGGACTCGGTCAATTCTTCGGCCAGGCCAATCTTTCATCCCAGCTTATCTTTCATCCGGGATCATCATTCATCCTGGTCAACCTTTGATCCTGGTACAGTCAGCCCATGGCGATCCACTCCGGCTTGGACCTCGGCCCCGACCGCGACCTCGACGCGCTCCCGCTGCGCGAGCGCAAGAAGATCCAGACCGGCATCCGGATCTTCCGCGCGGCCATCGGGCTGTTCGCCGAGCGCGGCTTCGACCAGGTCTCGGTGGCCGAGATCGCGGCCGCCGCCGAGGTGTCCAAGATGACCGTCTTCAACTACTTCCCCACCAAGGAAGACCTGGTCATGGGCCCGATGGAGCAGCACCTCGACGAGCCCGCCCGGGCGGTGCGCGACCGCGTCCCGGGCACCTCGGCGGTTGCGGCGCTGCGCGAGCACTTCCTCGCCGCGCTGGAGCGCCTGGACCCGGCCACCGGCCTGAACGACGACCAGGTGGTGCTGGACGTGGTCCGGCTGATCCACCAGACCCCGGCGCTGGCCATCCGCGCCACCGCCGCATTCGACCGGCGCGCGCAGTCGCTGCTGGCCGCGGAGCTGGCCGCCCAGGACCCGGCCCACGACGAGCTGACCGCCCGGGTCGCCGCCGCCCAGCTGCTGGCCGTCCGGCTGACCCTGATCGGCGACAACCACCGGCGGATGCTGGAAGGCGAGCGCGCCGCCGACGCCCTGCCCGCCGCCCTCGCCGAGGCCCGCCACGCCTTCGCCCTGGTCGAACAAGGCCTCGGCGACTACTGCGCCGGCGCCGCCTGAGAGAGTGGGCGCACCACGACCGACCGGAGGCACGCATGGACCAGCCGCTGCTCACGCGGGACCGCTCCACCCTGCCCGCCCAGGCCGACGGCCTGAACGCCTACGTCGGCGAGGACGGCGTCGCGGTGCTGGAGTTCGCCCGCCCGCACCGCCGCAACGCGGTGACCCTGGCGATCTGGCAGGCGCTGCCCAAGGTCCTGGCGCAGATCGCCGAGCAGGAGGGCGTGCGCGCCCTGCTGCTGACCGGCGCCGGGAACACCTTCAGCGCCGGCGCGGACATCACCGAACTCGCCGAGGTGTACGGCGATCCGCAGCGCGCGGACGCCTACCACGCGATCAACGTGGCCGCCGAGGAGGCGCTCGCCGCCTTCCCGCACCCGACGATCGCCGTGGTGCACGGCGCCTGCGTGGGCGGCGGCTGCCAGTTGGCCGTCGCCTGCGACCTGCGCTTCGTCGCCGACAACGCCCGGCTGGGGATCACCCCGGCCAAGCTCGGCGTGGTCTACCCGGCCGTGCCGACCCTGCGGCTGGCCCGGCTGGTCGGCCCGGCCCGGGCCAAGTACCTGCTGTTCTCCGGCGAGTTGGTGTCCGGCCGGGACGCGCTGCCGCTCGGCCTCGCGGAGAAGGTCCTGCCGGTCGCCGAACTGGACGCCGCCGCGCTGGAGTTCGCCCGGCTGCTGACCACCCGCTCGACCCAGACCATCGGCGCGGTGAAGTCCGCGCTGGCCGTCCCGGCCGAGCGGGCGGCCGAGGCGCTGGAGCCGTGGGAGCGGCGCTCGCGGGAGGCCTCGGACGTGCACGAGGGCCTGGCCGCGTTCCTGGAGGGCCGCCCGCCCCGCTTCTGAGCCGGCCCGGACGGGCGGTGGCGGGTGGTGGCGCCGACGGCTCACGTACGATCATCCGACCGGCGCCGAGCCGCCGACGACCCTACCGAGCCGCCGACCGCCCTTACGACCCGGAGCAGCGACCCCGATGACCACCGAGGCCACGACCGCCCCCACCAGCCGGACGACCTGGGCCCGCCGGGTCACCGACGGCGTCGAGCCGAAGAACGTGATCATCGCGGTCTGCCTGCTGATCGGCGGCCTCCGCTACGGCCTGGCGGGCCTCGGCTGGGCCGCCTTCGCGGCGCTGTTCGCCGCCGTCATACCGACCCTGTTCATCCAGCGCGGCATCCGCAAGGGCACCCTGGAGGACCGGCACGTCGGCCACCGGCAGCGCCGGCTGACCGTCATCCCCTTCATCATGGGCTCGGTGCTGACCAGCTTCGCGGTGATGATCTGGTTGGACGCCCCCGCCGACCTGACCGCGATGGTCGCGGCGATGTTCGCCTCGCTGTTCCCGATCCTGGCGATCACCGTCTGGTGGAAGGTCTCCGTGCACACCGCCGTGGCCAGCGGCGCGGTGACCTGCCTCGGCATCGCGCTCGGCCCGCTGTGGCTGCTGCTCTACCCGCTGGTCGCGGTGATCGGCTGGTCCCGGGTGGTGCTGCGGGACCACACCACCGCGCAGACGATCGTCGGCGCGGTGGTGGGCGCGGCCACCGCCGGGCTCACCTTCTGGCTGGCCCGGTAGCCGCCGGGAGAGCGGCCCTAGCGGATCGGCATCCCCGAGATCGCCCGGGCGATGACCAGCCGCTGGATCTCGCTGGTCCCCTCGAAGATCGAGTAGATCGCGCTGTCCCGGTGCATCCGCTCCACCGGGTACTCCCGGGTGAAGCCGTTGCCGCCGAGGATCTGCATCGCCTGCGCGGTGACGAACTTGGCCGTCTCGCCCGCGTACAGCTTGGACATCGAGCCCTCGGCGGCGGTGAACGGCTGGTTGTTGACGGCCATCCAGGACGCCCGCCACACCAGCAGCCGGGCCGCGTCGATCCGGGTCTTCATGTCGGCGAGCTGGAAGGCCACGCCCTGGTTGTCGATGATCGGACGGCCGAACTGCTCCCGGGTCTTCGCGTAGTCCAGCGCCACCTCGTACGCGGCCCGGGCGATGCCGATCGCCTGCGCGCCGACGGCGGGGCGGGAGGCCTCGAAGGTGGCCATCGCCGCGTTGCCCTTGCCGCCCGAGCGCTTGACGCCCTCCCGGGCCCGGGCCAGCCGCTCGTCCAGCTTCTCCTTGCCGCCGAGCAGGCAGTTGCCGGGCACCCGAACGCCGTCCAGCACCACCTCGGCGGTGTGCGAGGCGCGGATGCCGTGCTTCTTGAACTTCTGACCCTGACTCAGTCCCGGAGTGCCCGGCGGGACGACGAAGGAGGCGTGCCCGCGGGTGCCGAGCTCCGGGTCGACGCCGGCGACCACGACGTGCACGGCCGCGATCCCGCCGTTGGTGGCCCAGGTCTTGGTGCCGTTCAGCACCCACTCGTCCTTGGCCTCGTCGTAGACGGCCCGGGTGCGCAGCGCGCCCACGTCGGAGCCGGCGTCCGGCTCGGAGGAGCAGAAGGCGGCCACCTTGAGGTCGTCCGGGGTGCCGAACATCTGCGGGGTCCAGGTGCCGATCTGCTCGTCGGTGCCGTTGGCGAGCACCGCGACGGCGGCCAGCGTGGTGCCGACGATGGACAGCCCGATGCCCGCGTCGCCCCAGAACAGCTCCTCCATGGCGATCGGGATGCCGACGCCGGAGGGGTCGAAGTACTGCTGGGCGTAGAAGTCCAGCGAGTAGATGCCCAGCTTGGCGGCCTCCTGGATGACCGGCCAGGGGGTCTCCTCGCGCTCGTCCCACTCGGCGGCGGCCGGGCGCATCACGTCGGCGGCGAAGCCGTGCAGCCAGTCGCGTACGGCGAGCTGGTCCGCGCCCGGGTCCAGCGAGAACGTGCTGCTCATGGTGCATGCCTCCGAAGAAGGGGTACGGCCGACCGGGGTGTTACCTCGGGTAACATCGTCGGAGTCTGCTACTGATTGGTAACCGGTGTCAACGCCCCCGCAGACCCCGTGGACCCGATCCCGGCCCCGATCCCGAGGAGCAGCGCATGTCCCGAGAGCCCCGCCGCGAGCAACTGCTCAACGCCGCCGACCGGGTCATCCAGCGCGAGGGGCCGAGCGCCAGCATGAACGCCATCGCCGCCGAGGCCGGCATCACCAAGCCGATCCTCTACCGGCACTTCGGCGACCGGAACGGGCTGATCAGCGCCCTCACCGAACGCCACACCGGCGGGCTGCTGGCCGCGATCCGGGCCGCCCTGGCCGAACCGCTGGAACGCCGCGACCGGGTCGAACACGTGCTGGACACCTACCTCGCCGGCATCGAGGCCCGCCCGCAGGTCTACCGGCTGCTCACCCACCCCGAGCCCGGCGACCCGAGCGGCGCCGGCAACGCGCTCGCCCCCGCCCTCCGGCAGATCGCCGAGGAGATCACCCGGGCCGTGCAGAGCCAGATCGACCTCGGCGCCGACCGCGACCTGCTCGCCGAGGCCTGGGGCCGGGGCATCACCGGCATGGTGCTGGCCGCCGGGGACTGGTGGCTGGAGACCAAGCCCTGCTCGCGCACCCGCATGGTGCAGGCGCTCGCCGACCTGCTCTGGGGCCGCCTGGCCGCCGCCGCGGACCTGCCGACCGCCGTCCTGCCGCCCACCCCGGCCGAGCCCGCCGCCGACTGAACCGCCACGAGCCGGACCACCGCGGGCCGAACTTCCGTTTCGCGCACGACCCTTGTGCCGCCCCCGGCGCCGCGGGCATCATCGGGGCCCCACCCCCCGCCGTGCGAGGTCCCCGATGCGCCTGCGCCGCACCGCCGTTGCCCTGCTGCTCGCCGCCACCGCCGCCCTGAGCGCCCCCGCCACCCCAGCCTCGGCCTCGGCCCACGACGGGCACCGGGACCACTTCCCCACCGGAACGGCCACCGCCCCGGACGGTCGCACCGCGCTCACCGACGCCCAGGGCCGGCACCTCCAGCTGCACGGCTTCAACCTCGACAAGTACGCCGAGGCCACCGAGGCCGACCTCAAGTCCCTTGCGGCCCAAGGCTTCACCCTGCTCCGGCTGCCGATCTCCTGGACCAGGCTGGAGCCCGAACGCGGCCGGCTCGACCCCACCGAACTGCACCGGCTGCAGCAACTCCTCGGCTGGGCCGACCGCCTGGGCCTGCTCGTCCTGGTCGACTTCCACCAGGACGTCTACGGACCGAAGTTCGGTGGCGGCACCAACGGCATCCCGCCCTGGGCCACCCGCGACGACGGCCTGCCCTTCACCGCCGACCCGAACGACTGGTTCGCCGGCTACTTCCAACCCGCCGTCCAGGCCGCCTTCCGCCACCTCTACGACGACCCCGACCTGCGCGCCTGGCAGGCCGACTTCTACACCCGACTGGCCGGCGAACTGCGCGGCCACCGCTCCCTGTTGGGCTACGACCTGTTCAACGAGCCGTTCGGCCCGGTGGACGGCGACCCGAGCGACCCGGCGGTGCTCGCCGCCGCCTCCGCCGCCCTGGAGCAGGGCCGGCTCGCCGACATGTACCGCCGCCTGATCGCCGCCGTACGCCGGGTCGACTCCCGAGCCTGGCTGTTCGTCGAACCGACCGTCCTGGTCGGCCAGGGCGTGCCCACCCGGCTGCCCGGCTTCACCGACCCCCGCCCGGGCGCGCCCCGGCTCGGCTACGCCCCGCACTTCTACGACACTGCGGTGGAGAACGGCGCCGACTGGAACCCGGCCGACGGCTTCGTGGAGCAGTACACCGCCGCGATCACCGGCTACCCCACGGCGAACCGCCTGCCGGTCCTGGTCGGAGAGTGGGGCCCGCCCGACTCCCGCACCCCGGGCAACCGCCGGCTGGTCCGCCGGCAGGTCGCCGCGATGGACGGCTTCGCCGAGGGCTGGACGATGTGGTACTGGTGCCACGGCACCGGCGGCTACTGCGCGCTCGACCCGACCGGGCACCCGGCCCCCGGGGACGAGCCCGCCTTCGGCCCGTACCCGGTGGCCGTCGCCGGCACCGACGTCCGCACCGACGGCGCCACCGTCCGCTGGACGGCCGACGGCACCGGGCGCAGCACCGAACTCCTGCTGCCGCCCACCGCGTTCCCGCACGGCGTCCAGGTCGCCGTCTCCCCCGCCGGCGCCCGCGTCGAGGTCGAACAGCCCGCGGACGGACGTGCGGGAACCGTACGGATCCGGCTCCCGCACGCCCGTCCGGGCACCCCGGTGACGGTCGGGCTCACACCGCGCTGACGATCAGGCGAGGCCCCGGCGCTCCAGCAGCGGCCCGGTCTCCGGCGCCCGGCCGACCACCGCACGGAAGGACTCCAGCGGGTCCGAACTGTTGCCGCGCGCCAGCAGCTCGCGCCGGAACAGCTCACCGCTGTCCCGCACCGACTTCCCGTTGGTCTCGAACCACCGCACGGTGTCCGCGTCCAGCACCTCCGACCAGATGTACGCGTAGTACCCGGCGCTGTAGCCGCTGGAGAAGATGTGCTGGAAGTACGGCGTGCGGTAGCGCGGCGGGATCGCCGGGAAGGCGATCCCGGCCTCCGCCAGCGCCTGCTCCTCGAACTCCCCGGCGTCCGAGACCTCGTGGCCCTGCGGCAGGGTGTGCCAGGCCCAGTCCAGCAGCGTCGCGGCCAGGTACTCCACCGTCCGGAAGCCCTGCCCGAAGCCCTCGGCCGCCGTCATCCGCTCGACCAGCTCGGCCGGCAGCGGCTCCCCGGTCTCGTGGTGGCGGGCGTAGTTGGCCAGCACCTCCGGCCGGACCATCCACATCTCGTTGACCTGCGAGGGGAACTCCACGAAGTCCCGCGGCACCGCCGTACCCGCGAACAGCGGGTAGGTGACGTCCGAGAACAGCCCGTGCAGGGCGTGCCCGAACTCGTGGAAGAGCGTGCGCACCTCGTCCCAGCTGAGCAGCGCCGGCTCGCCGGGCGCCGGACGCGGGATGTTGAGGTTGTTCAGCACCACCGGCCGCCGTCCGGTCAGCCCGGACTGGCCGACCAGCTCGTCCATCCAGGCGCCGCCGCGCTTGGACGCCCGGGCGTGGAAGTCGCCGATGAACAGGCCCAGCGAGCCGCCGTCCTCCTCGAACACCTCGAAGACCCGGGCGTCCGGGTGGTGCGCCGTCAGCTCCGGCCGCTCGGCGAAGCTCAGCCCGTACGCGAGCTTCGCGGCGAAGAACACCCCGTCCTTCAGCACCCGCTCCAGCTCGAAGTACGGGCGCAGCGCCGCCGCGTCCACCTGGTAGGAGGCCTGCCGGACCTTCTCCGAGTAGTACGCCCAGTCGTGCGCGGCGATCTCCTCGATCCCGTCCGCGGCAGCCACCTTGGCCAGCTCGGCGGCCTCCCGGCGGGCGTTGGCCACGGCCGGCTCCACCAGCCGGGCCAGCAGGCCGGAGACCGCCTCCACCGTCCCGGCCGTCTCGTCCGCCACCACGTACGCGGCGTGGCTCGGGAACCCCAGCAGCGCGGCCCGCTCGGCGCGCAGCCCGGCCATCCGGATCGCCAGCGGGCCGTTGGCCTCGCCACCGCGGGCGAGCGAGGCCGCCAGCAGCCGCTCGCGCACCGAACGGTCGCCGAGCTGGGCCAGCTCGGGCTGGCCGGAGGTGCTCTTCAGGCTCAGCACGTACGCGCCCTCACGGCCGAGCACCTTGGCGTTCTCGGCGGCGCCGGCGATCGCGCCCTCGGACAGCCCGGCCAGCTCCTCGGCGGAGTCCACGACCAGCGCGGCGGCCCGGGTGGCGGCGTTCACGTTCTGCTGGAACGTGGTGCCCAGCGCGGCCAGTTCGGCGTTCAGCTCGCGCAGCCGGGCCTGCTCGGCCGCGCCGAGCCGGGCGCCGGAGCGGACGAAGGCGGTGTACCGGCGCTCCAGCAGCCGCAGCGACTCCGGGTCGAGCTCCAGACCGGCCCGGGCCTCGTACAGCGCCTCGATCCGGGCGAACAACTTCTGGTCCAGGTGGATCGCGTCGTGGTGGGTGGCGAGCAGCGGGCTCACCGTCGCCTCCACCTCGTCCAGCAGCTCGGTGGTGTCGGAGGAGGACTGGTTGCGGAACACCGCGTCCACCCGGCTCAGCAGCTCGCCGGAGCGCTCCAGGGCCACCAGGGTGTTCTCGAAGGTGGGGGTCGAGTGGGTGTCGGTGATCGCCGCGATCTCGGCCAGCTGCTCGGCCATCCCGCGCTCGTACGCGGGCAGGTAGTGCTCCTGCCGGATCTCGGCGTAGGGCGGCAGTTGGTAGACCAGGGGGCTGGGCGTGAAGAACGGGTTCTCGGTCATTTCGCCGACCATACGCGGTGTCATCCGCCCTGCCCACACGCCCCCGATCCCGATTGTCGGCCCCACCCGTTAACGTCGACGCCGCAGACCTGTCGACCCGCACGCCCGTGCCCCCACCCGCACGTCGGACCACCCGCCGGAGAGGAGACACCCCCGTGGCCCCCAGAACCGCCCTCGCGCCCGACCCCCACGGCCCCGGCGGCCGCCTCCAGCCGCTGGACGACGCCGGGGCGCCGCTCGGCCCGCCGGAGGCCGTCCGCGACCTCGCCGCCGCCGTCGCCGCCCGGGAGGCCGCCGGGAGCGATCGTCCGCCCGGGCCGCGCTGGGTCTGGGCCGCCGCCGACTCCGGGTACGCCCCGCTGCTGCCCCGGCTGCCCGACCGGATCGCCCGCTGCCACGACCTGCGGCTGGTCGAGGCCCTGCTGCTGAGCCACGAGGGCCGCTTCGGCGCGCCGCGCTCGCTCGGCGCCGCCTGGTCCCGGCTGCGCGGCCTGCCCGTCCCGGACGACCTGCCGGAACCGGGCCTGGCCGACGCGGACGACGGCCAGGACACCCTGTTCGCCCCCGACCGGCTGCAACTGCCGCCCGGCGCCGACCCGCTGGCCGCCGTGGTGGCCGTGCACGCCGAGCAGCAGCGGCGGATCGCCGCCATCGCCGACCCGGCCGACCGGCAGCGCTTCCGGCTGCTGGTCGCCGCCGAGTCGGCCGGCGCGCTGGCGGCCGCCGAGATGGCCCACGACGGCCTGCCCTGGCGCGCCGACGTCCACGACCACCTGCTGACCGAGCTGCTCGGCCCGCGCCCGACCGTCCCCGGCACCCAGCCCCGGCGGCTCGCCGAACTCGCCGTCGAGCTCCAACAGGCCCTCGGCGCCAAGCCGTTCAACCCCGACTCGCACACCCAGGTGCTGCGCGCCTTCGCCGAGGCCGGCATTCAGCTCGGCTCCACCCGCTCCTGGGAACTCAAGGGCATCGACCACCCGGCCGCCCAGCTGCTGATCCGCTACAAGGAGCTGGCCCGGATCCACGTCGCCCACGGCTGGGCCTGGCAGGACGCCTGGGCCCGCGGCGGGCGCTTCCGGCCCGAGTACGTGGTCGGCGGCGTGGTCTCCGGCCGCTGGGCCAGCCGCGGCGGCGGCGCCCTGCAGATCCCGCGCATCCTGCGCCGCGCCGTGGTCGCCGACCCGGGCTGGCTGCTGGTCGTCGCCGACGCCGCCCAACTGGAACCGCGCGTGCTCGCCGCGCTCTCCCAGGACGCCGGCCTGGCCCGCACCGCGGCCGGCGGCGACCTCTACGAGGCGCTCGCCGCCAACGCCTTCCAGGGCGACCGCGACAAGGCCAAACTCGGTCTGCTCGGCGCCATGTACGGGCAGACCAGCGGCGACATCGGCCCGCTGCTGAACACCCTGCGCCGCCGCTACCCCGCCGCGATGGGCTACGTGGAGGCCGCCGCCCGGACCGGCGAGGACGGCGGCGTGGTCGCCTCCCGGCTCGGCCGGGTCTGCCCGCCCGCCTCCGCCGACTTCCTCGACCTCACCGAGGCCGACACCGCCGGCGAGGCGGGCGGGCGCACCGCCCGCGCCCGCGGCCGGTTCACCCGCAACTTCGTCATCCAGGCCAGCGCCGCCGACTGGGCACTGGCCCTGCTCGCGGCGCTGCGCCGACGGCTGGGCGAACTGCCGGTGGCGGGCCCGGCGGACCGCCCGCACCTGGTGTTCTTCCAGCACGACGAGGTGATCGTGCACACCCCGGCCAACCTGGCGGACGAGGTGGCCGCCGCCGTCGCCGAGGCCGGCGACGAGGCCCGGCGGCTGGTCTTCGGCGACACCCCGGTGCGCTTCCCGCTCAGCACGGCGGTGGTGGACTGCTACGCGGACGCCAAGTGAGCCCTACAGCTTGCGGAAGGTACGCGCGTCCTCGGCGGCCGCGACCACCTCGGCCAGCCCCGCCCCGGTCGAGGCGGTGACGGCGGCCGCCACCGCGCCCTCCACGAACGGCGCGTCCACCAGCCGCACGCCCGGACGCGGCTCGTCCTCCAGCACCGTCACCGCGGTGAGCACCGAACTGCCGAGGTCCGGCAGCACGACCACGCCCGCCCCGCCGTCCGCCTCCGCGATCGCCCCGGCGATCAGCTCGTAGCTGGTGCCGAGCCCGCCGTCCTCCGTCCCAGCCGCGACCGCCACCCGCACGCCGCCCGGGGCGAGTTCACCGAGCAGCTCGCGCAGCCCGTCGGCCAGCTTGGCGCTGTGCGAAACCAGAACAATGCCCACGTGTTCGCTCATGCGCCCGCCTCGCTTCGCTCGCCGGTCGCTTCGCGAGACGCGCACCTTCGAATGATTCGCCCGCTTCGCTCACTCATGCCCGCGACCCTACGGCCCCGTCCCGCTGCTCCGACAGAGTGACCGGAATCGCGCGTGTCGCACCCCGTGCCCCGCACCCCCGTCTGGCGTAGCGTCGGCGTCAGCAGCGTCCGCCACAGCGTCCTGATCTCAAGGCCACCTAGGGAGCGAAGAGCGTTGAAGAAGCTGATCAACACCCCGGAGAGCGTCCTGGAGGACGCCTTGGCCGGAGTCGCCGCCGCCCACCCCGAGCTGACGGTCGACATCCCCAACCGGGTGATCACCCGGGCCGCCCGCCCGGCCGGCCCGAAGGTCGCGCTGATCTCCGGCGGCGGCTCCGGCCACGAGCCGATGCACGGCGGCTTCGTCGGCCCCGGCATGCTCGACGCCGCCTGCCCCGGCGAGGTGTTCACCTCGCCCGTCCCGGACCAGATGCTGGCCGCCGCCAAGGCGGTGGAGAACGGCGCCGGGGTGGTCTTCGTGGTGAAGAACTACACCGGCGACGTGATGAACTTCGAGCTCGCCGCCGAACTCGCCGCCGAGGAGGGCCTGGAGGTCCGCACCGTTCTGGTCAACGACGACGTCGCGGTCGAGGACTCCACCTGGACGGCCGGGCGCCGGGGCACCGGCGCCACCGTCCTGGTCGAGAAAACCGCCGGCGCGCTGGCCGAACGCGGCGCCCCGCTGGACGAGGTGGCCGCCCCGGGCGAGCGGGTGAACGCCGCCTCCCGCTCCTTCGCGATCGCGCTCACCGCGGCCACCGTCCCGGCCGCCGGCAAGCCCGGCTTCGACCTGCCCGAGGACGAGATCGAGGTCGGCGTCGGCATCCACGGCGAGCCCGGCCGCCGCCGCGAGAAGCTCCGCCCGGCCCGCGAACTGGCCGCCGAGGTGGTCGAGACCATCCTCACCGACCACCACCTGACCCCGGGCGACGAGGTGATCGCCCTGCTCAACGGCCTCGGCGCGACGCCGCTGCTGGAGCTGTACGTGGTCTACGGCGAGGTCGCCGCCCGGCTCGCCGCGCGCGGCATCGGGGTGGCCCGCAGCCTGGTCGGCAACTACGTCACCAGCCTGGACATGGCGGGCTTCTCACTCACCCTCACCAAGGCCGACGCCCAGCTGCTGGAACTCTGGGACGCCCCGGTCGACACTCCCGCCCTCAAGCGGGCCTGAGCCGTTCGAAGGAGACGCGATGGACTTCGACACCCCGCTGTTCGACATCCCACTGGCCGAAGCCTGGATCCGCGCGGTCGCCGCGGCCGTCGAGAAGGAGCAGACCCGGCTCACCGAACTGGACTCCGCGATCGGCGACGGCGACCACGGCAGCAACCTCCAGCGGGGCTTCGCCGCCGTCCTGACCGCTCTGGACGGCCTCCAGCCGGCGGGCCCCGGCGCCGTCCTCACCAAGACCGGCACCACCCTCATCTCCAAGGTCGGCGGTGCCTCCGGCCCGCTCTACGGCAAGGCCTTCCGTGCCATCGGCGCCGCCCTCCCCGAGCCCGCCGCCCCGGCCGACGTCGCCGAGGCCCTCGCGGCCGGCCTGGACGCGATCCGCACCCTCGGCAAGGCCGAACCCGGGGACAAGACCATCGTCGACGCCTGGACGCCGGCCGTCGCCGCCTTCCGCCACGCGGCCGCCACCGGCGCCGCCCTCCCCGAGGCGGCCGCGGCCGCCGCCGAGGCCGCCGACCGGGGCGCCCGCGACACCGTCCCCCTCCAGGCCCGCAAGGGCCGCGCCTCCTACCTCGGCGAACGCAGCATCGGCCACCAGGACCCGGGCGCCACCTCCACCGCCCTGCTCTTCCGCGCCCTCGCCGACGTCACCACCGGCTGAGCCGCACCCACCCCGTCCCCGGATCCCCCGACCCCGTCGCGGGGGGGGGGGGGGGGGGGGGGGGGGGGGGGGGGGGGGGGCGGCGGGGGGGGGGGGGGGGGCGCGGCCCCCCCCCCCGCGAGGGGGAAGGTCCCCAACCCGCACCCGCCCTCCCACACCCCGCCGCGCCCCGCCCAGCCCCGCGCCCCCTAATCCGTCCGCGTGATCAGCAACAACAAGGCGTCATCCCGCAACTCCCCACCCGTGTGCGCCAGCAGGTCCGCGTACACCCGCCCCACCGCCGCCTCCAGCTCCCCCGCCGAGCGCGCGGCTCCCCGTACCAGCGGCCCGACCCGCTCCGCCAGCGGATAGAACTCCCCGCTCCTGCGGTGCCGCGCCTCGATCACCCCGTCCGTGCAGAGCACCAGCACGTCCTCCGCCCCGAACGGCTGCCCCCAGGTGGTCGGCTTCCCGGCCGCCAGCCGTCCGAGGCCCAGCGGCACCCACGGGTCCGGCGCGTCCAGCACGTGCGCGTGCCCGTCGCCGTCCACCCGGATCGGCGCCACGTGCCCGTACTGCAGCAGCTCCATCTCCCCGGGTGCGCGGAACTCCGCGAACAGCGCCGTGGTGAACTCCCCGTCCGGTACGTGCCGCTCGACGCTGGCCTCGATCCGCGCCGCGACGCCCCGCAGCCCGGCCTCGTCGTACGCGGCCTCACGGAACGCGCCGAGCACCACCGCCGCCGTCTGGACGGCCGCCAGCCCCTTGCCCCGGACGTCCCCGACCGCGACCCGCGTCCCGTGCGGCGTCTCCAGCACCGAGTACAGGTCCCCGCCGATCCGCGAGGCGTCCGCCGCCGACACGTACCGCACGGCCAGTCGCAGCGGCCCGACGGCCGGCCCCGGCAGCCGTAGCAGGGCCCGCTGGGCGGCCTCGGCGACGGAACTGACCGCCGCGAAGGCCGCCGCCCGCCGCATCCGGATCTTGGCCACCCAGGCCGAGAAGACCGTCAGAACCAGGTAGCTGACCATCGCACCGTAGAGGAAGCGTGCGTCGTTGATGTTGTCGACCTGGTCGTAGCGACTGACTCCGTAGACCGCGAGCAGCCCGACCGAGCAGACCGCGAGCAGTTCGCGGGGTTTGAGGGTGAGCGCGGCGACGGCCGGGACGACGGTCATCAGGGGCGCGAGGTAGCGGTCCTTGCCGGAGAGGAGGTCCGCGAGTCCGACCAGCAGGACGGCGATCAGCGCCGGGGTCGCCCGCCGCCAGAACGGCACGTCCTGGAGGTCGGCGGCCAGCAGCGCGTCGCGCTGCCGGTCCGTCGGCAGTCCGGCGGCGGTGGGTGCCGAGGGCGACTGGGCACGGCGGATCGGAGACACATATCGAACATAAGGGACGATCGCGGCGCCGAACCACCCGCCCGCCCCATCGGGCCCGCCCTCGTCCCGATCGGCCGCCGCCCCTCCCCACACCTGTCCAGATCGCACCCACTTGCCTGATTTGTCATAAAGTTCGACCAACGTGGCTACTCAGAGGAGGCCCTTCCCGGTGTCCGGTTACCGACCCACTCACCGCCTCTCCACCCCTCGGGCCGCTACGGCCGCCAGGCCCCACCACTGGTTCACGTTCTTCCTGACCGGCCTGGCACTCTGGGCCTGCACCGTCCTCGTCACCTTCTTCACCGACAACAGCAACCTGGTCCCGACGATCGTGCTGCTCGGCAGCTTCCTCGTCCCGGTCACCGTGGTGATCTGGGCGTACGAGCGCTACGCCGCCGACCTGGGCCCGGACCGGATCCTCGCCTGCTTCGGCATCGGCGGGATCATCGGCGTCCTGGGCGCCTCGGTACTGGAGAGCTATCTGCTCTCGCCCTCGGTGTGGATGTACGTCGGCGTCGGCCTGATCGAGGAGGCGGTCAAGCTGGCCGCCCTGGTGACGGTCAGCCGACGGCTGCGGGTCGGCGGCCTGCGGTACGGGCTGGTGCTGGGCGCCACCGTCGGTGCCGGGTTCGCCGCCTTCGAGAGCGCCGGGTACGCCTTCAACGCGGTGCTGAGCATCCAGGGCCTCTCACTGAACGACCTGGTGGAGACCGAGATCCTGCGCGGAGTGCTCGCGCCGGTCGGCCACATCCTGTGGACCGCGATCATCGGCGGGGTGCTGTTCCGCGAGCGGCACGGAGGCCACTTCCGCTTCACCGTCCCGGCCCTGCTCACCTACCTGGGCGTGTCGCTGCTGCACGCCCTCTGGGACTCCACGGGCGGCATCGCCGTCTGGCTGGTCGCCCGGACCACCACCAGCGCCTTCCAGCGCGCGCTGTTCGACCTCGGCTACATGCCCGACCCGACCAGCGAGCAGGTGCACCTGTACACCGCCTACGACACGGCCGGTCTGCTCCTGGTGTCCCTGGTCGGGCTGCTCTGGCTGCGCCTGCTGCTGCGACGCGAGCCCACGGCACCGATCCCGGCCCAGTACCCCTCCTCCCCGGCCTGACCACCCCGGTCGTCTACGATGCGATCCACCTCACCCACCCCTCCCAGAAATACCCCAGAGGGGTATTGTGTTGTTCGAGAGACAGCAAGACCCGCACCGACCCTCCGGAGGCCCCCGATGTCCAGCACCATCACCTACACCGTGTCCGGCATGAGCTGCGGCCACTGCGAGAAGGCGATCAGCGAGGAGCTCTCCGCGCTGGCCGGTGTCACCGAGGTCGCCGCCGACGCCCAGGCCGGTACCGTGACGGTCTCCTCCGCCGCCCCGCTGGACGAGGAGCAGGTCCGCGCCGCCGTCGACGAGGCCGGCTACGAGCTGGTCGGCCACAGCGCCTGAGCCACCACGGTACGGCGGGGTCCCGGCCGAACGGCCCCCGCCGTACGCCCCCACCAAGGAGCTGATCCGCATGAGCACGTCCGCCCCGGATGTCGGGGCCCGGGACCGGGTCGAGCTGTCGATCGGCGGGATGACCTGCGCCTCCTGCGCGGCCCGTATCGAGAAGAAGCTCAACCGGCTGGACGGCGTCGAGGCCACCGTCAACTTCGCCACCGAGAAGGCCCGGGTCGACTACGGCCCCGGCGTCTCGGTGGAGGACCTGATCGCCACCGTCGAGCGGACCGGCTACACCGCCGAGCTCCCGCCGCCCCCGGCCCCCGAGCCGGCCGCCACCGCCACCGAGCGGCCCGCCGACCAGGACCCCCGCTACGACCGGCTGCTGATCAGCGCCGTGCTCAGCGTCCCGGTGGTCCTGCTGTCGATGGTCCCGGCCCTGCAGTTCACCAACTGGCAGTGGCTGGCCTTCGCACTCACCGGCCCGGTCGTGGTCTACGGCGGCCTGCCCTTCCACCGCGCCGCCTGGACCAACCTCAAGCACGGCGCCGCGACCATGGACACCCTGGTGTCGCTCGGCACCCTGGCCGCCTTCGGCTGGTCCTGCTGGGCGCTGTTCCGGGGCCACGCCGGCATGCCGGGGATGCGCCACGACTTCTCGCTGTCGATCGGCGACACCGACGCCTCCTCCACCCTCTACCTGGAGACCGCCGCCGCCGTCACGGTGCTGATCCTGCTCGGCCGCTACTTGGAGGCCCGTTCCAAGCGCCGGGCCGGCGCCGCCCTGCACGCCCTGCTCGACCTCGGCGCCAAGGACGTCGCCGTCCTTCAGTTTGAGGGGGGCGGCCGCGAAGCGGCCTCGGACAAGGGTGGTGGTGGGCGACGGGTGGGACGCGAGGTCCGGCTGCCGGTGGACCGGCTGGCCGTCGGCATGCGCTTCGTGGTGCGCCCCGGCGAGAAGGTCGCCACCGACGGCACGGTGGTCGAGGGCAGTTCCGCCGTGGACGCCTCGATGCTCACCGGCGAGTCCGTCCCGGTGGAGGTCACCGTCGGGGACGCCGTCACCGGCGCCACGGTCAACGCGGGCGGCCGCCTGGTGGTCGAGGCGACCCGGGTCGGCGCGGACACCCAACTGGCCCGGATGGCCAAGCTGGTCGAGGAGGCCCAGAACGGCAAGGCCGCCGCCCAGCGCCTGGCCGACCGGATCTCCGCCGTCTTCGTCCCGGTGGTCATCCTGATCGCGCTCGCCACCCTGGTCGGCTGGCTGCTCGCCACCAGCAGTCCCACCGAGTCGTTCACGGCCGCCGTGGCCGTGCTGATCATCGCCTGCCCGTGCGCCCTCGGACTGGCCACCCCGACCGCGCTGCTGGTCGGCACCGGCCGCGGCGCCCAGCTCGGCGTCCTGATCAAGGGCCCGGAGGTCCTGGAGTCCACCCGCAAGGTCGACACCGTCGTGCTGGACAAGACCGGCACCGTCACCACCGGCCGGATGACCCTGCTCGCCGTGCACACCACCGAGGGCGTCACCGAGGCCGAGGCGCTGCGCCTGGCCGGCGCCGTGGAGCACGCCTCCGAGCACCCGATCGCCCGCGCGATCGCGGCCGCCGCCGCCGAGCGGACCGGTGCGCTGCCGGTGGTCGAGGACTTCCGCAACGTGCCCGGGCAGGGCGTGGAGGGTGTCGTGGACGGCCGTACGGTGACGGCCGGGCGCGAGGCCCTGCTCGCCGACCGCGCGCAGCACCTGCCGCCCGTCCTGGCCCGCGCCAAGGCCGGGGCCGAGGCGGCCGGCCGCACCGCGGTCGCGGTCGGCTGGGACGGCGAGGCCCGGGCCGTCCTGGAGGTCGCCGACGCGGTCAAGCCGACCAGCGCCGAGGCGATCGCCAAGCTGCGGGCACTCGGCCTGCGCCCGGTGCTGCTGACCGGCGACAACCGGGCGGTGGCCGAAGCGGTGGCCGCCGAGGTCGGCATCGACCCGCAGGACGTGGTCGCCGAGGTGCTGCCCGAGGACAAGGTGGACACCGTCAAGCGGCTGCAGGCCGAGGGCCGGACGGTCGCGATGGTCGGCGACGGCGTCAACGACGCGGCCGCGCTCGCCCAGGCCGACCTGGGCCTGGCCATGGGCACCGGCACCGACGCCGCCATCGAGGCCGGCGACCTCACCCTGGTCCGCGGCGACCTGCGCTCGGCAGCCGACGCGATCCGGCTCTCCCGCCGCACCCTCGCCACCATCAGGGGCAACCTGTTCTGGGCCTTCGGCTACAACGTGGCGGCGATCCCGCTGGCCGCCGCCGGACTGCTCAACCCGATGATCGCCGGGGCCGCGATGGCCTTCTCCTCGGTCTTCGTGGTCACCAACAGCCTCCGGCTGCGCCGCTTCCAGTCCGCCTGACGACACCGAGCCCGAACAGCACGAAGGCCCCGGACCGACGACCGGTCCGGGGCCTTCGCCGTGCCTCAACGCCCCAGCAGCTCGCCGCCGTTGCAGTGCAGGATCTCGCCGGTGATGAACCCGGCCTCCGGCGAGGCCAGGAAGTGCACCGCCGCCGCGACCTCACCGGTCTCGCCGATCCGGCCGAGCAGCGTGCGCGCCGCCCGGCGGGCCACCTCGGCATCGTCCAGCCGCGGTCCGAAGAACTCGGTGCCGCTGACCGTCCCCGGCGCGACGATGTTGGCGGTGATCCCCGAGGTCCCCAACTGGGCGGCCAGGAAGTGGTTCCAGGCGTGCAGCGAGGCCTTCGCGGCGCCGTACGAGCCGGCCCCGCGCAGGGCGGCGATGGAGCTGATGGTGACCACCCGGCCGGAGCCGGGGGTGAGCCGGTCCCGGATCGACTCGGTGAGCAGCACCACGGTCAGCACGTTGCGCTCGAAGTCGCCGCGCCAGCGGGCCAGCAGGGCGTGCGGTCCGCCGCCGACCACGGTCTCCCGGCTGCCGGCGTTGTTCACCAGCACGTCGATCCGCTCGGGCAGTCCGCCGAGCGCCGCCTCGACCGCGTCCGGGTCGGCGAGGTCGCACACCAGCGGGGTCACCTTCGGTCCGAGCTCGGCCGCGGCCTTCTCCAGGACCTCCCGGCGCCGACCGACGATCACGACGTGCTCGCCCGCCTCGGCGAACCGCCGCGCGACTTCGTACCCGATTCCCGTGCCACCGCCGGTGACGACGACGTTCCTGGCCATCTGCGCACTCCCTCCCCAGTTCCGCCGCCGCACTGCAAGGGTGCACGACGGTCCGTACCGGAATGCCACGATTCCTATCACGCTCGGTTGCCGTGACTGCGGGGAGGGTGACGTCAGGCGCGAGGGAAGGTGTGATATGAGCGCGGAACGACGCGCCTACGGAGCGTGGCGAGAGGCAGCTCACACCTCTCGGCCGTAACTTCTCGCACGCTGATACGTCTTAGGTTGGTAGTGCGGCAGTTTTTCCGATGGGCCGGGGCGCGACTAACGGCAATGCGTCCCTCATCCAGCGGCTGTCGCCGACGGGGCTCCGGCGGGCCCCGGGAACGGTCGTCGGTCTCGACGGCCTTCGCGCACGGCGCCGGGGTTGTGGCGGGCCAGGGACGCTTTGAGCGGCCGTCCCCGGCTGCGGCCAGCCCCGGAGTCGTGCGCTGTACGGTTCCGTCCCCGCGCGGGCCCTTCCGGGTCCGGGGCGCGGGGACGGCGAAGGGGCCCGGCCGCTCAGCAGCGGCCGGGCCCCTCTCCGTTCAGTCGCGGTGCGTCAGCGCTGGTCGAGCGCGACGTAGTCGCGGATCGCGGTGCCGGTGTAGATCTGACGCGGACGGCCGATGCGGCTGGTCGGGTCGTTGATCATCTCGTGCCAGTGGGCGATCCAGCCGGGCAGCCGGCCGAGGGCGAACAGCACGGTGAACATGCTGGTCGGGAAGCCCATGGCGCGGTAGATCAGGCCGGTGTAGAAGTCCACGTTCGGGTACAGCTTGCGCGAGATGAAGAAGTCGTCCTTGAGGGCGTGCTCCTCCAGCTTGAGCGCGATCTCCAGCAGCTCGTCGTTCTTGCCGAGCTGGCCGAGGACCTCGTGCGCGAGCAGCTTGACCTGCGCGGCGCGCGGGTCGAAGGCCTTGTAGACGCGGTGGCCGAAGCCCATCAGCTTGACGCCAGCTTCCTTGTTCTTCACCTTCGTGATGAACGCGTCGACGTCGCCGCCGTCCTTCTGGATGCTCTCCAGCATCTCCAGCACGGCCTGGTTGGCGCCGCCGTGCAGCGGGCCCCACAGGGCCGAGATGCCGGCCGAGATCGAGGCGAACAGGTTGGCGTGGCTGGAGCCGACCAGGCGCACGGTGGAGGTCGAGCAGTTCTGCTCGTGGTCCGCGTGCAGGATGAGCAGCTTGTCCAGGGCGTTGACGACGACCGGGTTGAGCTCGTAGTTCTCGGCGGGGACCGCGAAGGTCATCCGCAGGAGGTTCTCGACGTAGCTCAGGTCGTTGCGCGGGTAGACGAAGGGCTGGCCCATCGCCTTCTTGTACGCGTACGCGGCGATCGTCGGCAGCTTGGCCAGCAGGCGGACGGTCGACAGGTGGCGCTGGGCCGCGTCGAAGGGGTTGTGGCTCTCCGGGTAGAACGTGGAGAGCGCACCGACCACCGAGGACAGCATGGCCATCGGGTGGGCGTCCCGCGGGAAGCCCTGGAAGAAGCGCTTGACGTCCTCGTGCAGCAGCGTGTGCTGGGTGATCTCGCGGTTGAACTCCGCCAGCTGGTCCGCGTTGGGCAGCTCGCCGTTGATCAGGAGGTACGCGGTCTCGATGAAGCCGCCCTGCGCTGCGAGCTGCTCGATCGGGTAGCCGCGGTACCGAAGGATGCCGTTGTCGCCGTCCACGAAGGTGATCGCGGACTTGTACGCAGCGGTGTTACCGAAGCCGTTGTCCAGGGTGACCAGGCCGGTCTGCGGGAGCAGCTTCGAGATGTCGAAGCCGGAGTTGCCCGCAGTGCTCTCGACGACGGGGTACTCGTACTCGCCGTCCTGGTACCGCAGTACTACCGAGTTGTCGCTCACGTCTTCCTCACCGACGAAATGAATCCTCTTCCAAGGTGCCCTGACTGTCTCTACCATCCCCCATCCGGAGGACAGTCGCGCACCCGGGGTGGCCCGGAAGGGCCCGCCCCTACAAAACCTGCCGCCGCAGCCGGTACGAACCGGACAAGATCGGCACCACCCTAGGCTCTGCCGTAAATCTCTTCACGTCAAGAGAACCTTAGAGGCAACCATCCTGTTGGATAATCATCCAGAAGCAAGCCGATGATCGAGGGCCGCGTGCCGCCGACCTGCGCTGACGGCCCGCACGGCCTGCGCGATCGCCTTCCGTGACCCGACCAGCACGACGAGTTTTCTGGCCCTGGTCACCGCGGTGTAAAGCAGATTTCGCTGGAGCATCGTCCAAGCGGACATGGTGACCGGAATCACCACCACCGGATACTCGCTGCCCTGCGAGCGGTGGATCGTCACCGCGTACGCGTGGGCCAGCTCGTCCAGTTCGTCGAAGTCGTACACCACCTCCTCGTCCTCGTCGGTGACCACCGTCAGCCGCTGGTCGTCCGCACTGAGGGCGGTCACCACTCCCACTGTGCCGTTGAAGACGCCGTTCCGCCCCTTGTCGTAGTTGTTGCGGATCTGGGTGACCTTGTCCCCCACCCGGAACGTCCGCCCGCCGAAACGCCGCTCCGCCAGCCCCTCCCGGGCCGGCGTCACCGCCGCCTGCAGCAGCGTGTTCAGGTTCCCCGCCCCCGCCGGGCCGCGATGCATCGGCGCCAGCACCTGGACGTCCCGGCGCGGGTCGAAGCCGAACTTCTGCGGGATCCGGCGCGCCACCACGTCCACCGTCAGCCCGGCCGCCCGCTCCGCGTCGTCCTCCACGAACAGGAAGAAGTCCGCCAGACCCTCCGTCAGGGGCGGCTTCCCCTCGTTGATCCGGTGCGCGTTGGTCACCACCCCCGACTCCTGGGCCTGCCGGAAGATCCGGGTCAGCCGCACCGACGGGATCGGCCCGTCCTCGGCCAGCAGGTCCCGCAGCACCTCCCCGGCGCCCACCGAGGGCAGCTGGTCCACGTCCCCCACGAACAGCAGGTGAGCGCCCGGCGGGACCGCCTTGACCAGCTTGTTCGCCAGGATCAGGTCCAGCATCGAGGCCTCGTCCACCACCACCAGGTCCGCGTCCAGCGGCCGGTCCCGGTCGTACGCGGCGTCCCCGCCCGGCTTCAGCTCCAGCAGCCGGTGCACCGTCGAGGCCTCCACCCCGGTCAGCTCCGACAACCGCTTCGCCGCCCGGCCGGTCGGCGCCGCCAGCACCACCTTCGCCCGCTTGGCCAGCGCCAGCGTCACGATCGACTTCACCGTGAACGACTTCCCGCAGCCCGGACCGCCCGTCAGCACCGCGACCTTCCGCGTCAGCGCCAGCCGCACCGACTGCTCCTGCTCCGGCGCCAGCTCCGCCCCCGTCCGCTTCGCCAGCCACTCCAGCGCCACCGGCCAGTCCACCCCGGCGAACCACGGCATCCGGTCGGAGTCCGAACGCAGCAGCCGCAGCAGCTGGTTGGCCAGCGAGATCTCCGCCCGGTGGAACGGCACCAGGTAGACCGCAGTGATCGGCTCGCCCGCCTCGCCCGGCACCGTCTCGCGCACCACACCCTCGGCGGCGACCAGCTCGGCCAGGCAGTCGATCACCAGCCCCACGTCCACCTGCAGCAGCTTCACGCCGTCCGCGATCAGCCGCTCCTCCGGCAGGTAGCAGTGCCCCTGGTCACTGCTCTGCGACAGCGCGTACTGCAGCCCCGCCTTCACCCGCTCCGGGCTGTCGTGCGGGATGCCCACCGCCTGGGCGATCCGGTCCGCCGTCAGGAAGCCGATGCCCCAGACGTCCGCCGCCAGCTTGTACGGCTCGTTCTTCACCACGCCGATCGAGGCGTCGCCGTACTGCTTGTAGATCCGCACCGCCAGCGAGGTCGACACCCCGACCCCCTGCAGGAAGACCATGACCTCCTTGATGGCCTTCTGCTCCTCCCAGGCCTCGGCGATCTTCCTGGTCCGCTTCGGTCCCAGTCCGGGCACCTCGATCAGCCGACCCGGCTCGTTCTCGATCACCTCCAGGGTGTCCACCCCGAAGCGCTCCACGATCCGCTCGGCGAACCGCGGCCCGATTCCCTTGATCAGCCCCGAGCCCAGGTAGCGCTGGATGCCCTGCACGGTGGCCGGCAGCACCGTGGTGTAGTTCTCCACCACGAACTGCCGCCCGTACTGCGGGTGCGAGCCCCACCGGCCGTGCAGCCGCAGCGACTCCCCGACCTGCGCCCCCAGCAGCGCGCCCACCACCGTCAGCAGGTCGTTCGCGCCCCGGCCGGTGTCCACTCGGGCCACGGTGTAGCCGGTCTCCTCATTGGCGTAGGTGATCCGCTCCAGCACGCCCTCGACCTGCGCCAGCTGGCGCGGCGCCTGCTGCGTCTGCTGCCCCGACTGCGGCTGCTTGCCCACCGGAGCCCCCTCTTCGACCAGTACGGGTGGACCCTTCCGTTACGCACCGTACCGCCCCCCGCCGACAAGCCCGGAACCGCGCGGAAGCCGGCGGGAGGGCCGGCCGGGAAGCCCGGCAATCCCACGGAAGCCCGCCGTGCACCGGCCCCTCCGAGGTGTCAGGCTGGGAGGTCCAGGGGATCTCGACCGCGCCCGCGACCGCACGGGCCCCGTCCGAGGAGCAGTGCCGCCATGCTCAACACCGCCTTCCGCCCCGGTTCCCCGGACTGGCTCGACCTGAGCAGCCCCGACACCAGGGCCTCCGTGGACTTCTACACCGCGCTGTTCGGCTGGTCCTTCGACTCGGCCGGCCCCGAGGCCGGCGGCTACGGCTTCTTCCAGCTCGACGGCCGCACGGTCGCCGCCCTCGGCCCGCTCGCCGAGGAGGGCGCCCTGCCCGGCTGGACCCTGTACTTCGCCACCCTCGACGCCGACCGCACCACCGAACTCGTGGAACAGTCCGGCGGCCGGGTCCGGTTCACCCCCTTCGACGTCTTCACGGCGGGCCGGATGGCCGGCTACACCGACCCGACCGGTGCCGACTTCGCGGTCTGGCAACCCCGCGACACCCGCGGTCTGGACCTCGTCAACGACGAGGGCAGCTTCTGCTGGGCCGAGTGCTACAGCATCGACGCCGAGCGGGCCAAGGCCTTCTACCGCGTGGTCTTCGGCTGGCAGGAGCAGGACGTCCCGCTCGGCGAGGTGATCTACACCGTTCTCACCCCGGCGGGCGGCGGCACCGACGACGCCCACGGCGGCATCATGCAGCTCGGCCCCGAACACACCGCGCGCGGCACCGGCTCGCACTGGCTCCCCTACTTCGAGGTCCCCAACGTGGACGCCAGCCTCGCCATCGCCGACACCCTCGGCGCGAAGGTACGGATCCCCGCGACGGACGTCCACGGCGTCGGCCGCCTCGCCCAGCTGCTCGACCCGCACGGCGCCGTCTTCGCCGTCATCACGAGTGCCGGGCCCGGGGACTGACTCCGCATTACCGCGCATTGCCCCTCAGAAAGGCCATGAAGGGGTGCTACGGGCGTAGACAGGGGTGGGTCCGCCTCCCGGGGCCGCTCTAGTCTCTGATCATGACTGAAACGGCTGCTCTGACGATTCGACGGGCCACCGAAGGCGACCTGCCGGCAATCGTGGCCATGCTCGCCGACGACCCACTGGGCGCCACGCGGGAGAGCCCCGACGACCTCACCCCGTACCGCACCGCCTTCGCCCGCATCAACGGCGACCCGCACCAGCACCTGGTGGTGGCCGAACGCGCCGGCCGCGTGGTCGGAACCCTGCAGCTCACGATCGTCCCGGGCCTCTCCCGGGCGGGCGCCACCCGCACGATCGTCGAGGCCGTCCGCATCCACGCCGACGAACGCGGCAGCGGGCTCGGCACCGAACTGATCCAGTGGGCCGTCGAACGCTCCCGCGCGCTGGAGGCCGACCTCGTCCAGCTGACCTCGAACGCGACGCGGACCGATGCGCACCGCTTCTACGAGCGGCTCGGCTTCGTGGCCTCGCACCTCGGATTCAAGCTCAAGCTCTGAATCAAGCCCTCTGAATCAAACCCCGAAAAAGCGAAAAGGCCCCACCCGGAAACCGGGTGGGGCCTTTTCTGAATGATTGTTCGGCGGCGTCCTACTCTCCCACAGGGTCCCCCCTGCAGTACCATCGGCGCTGTGAGGCTTAGCTTCCGGGTTCGGAATGTAACCGGGCGTTTCCCTCACGCTATGACCACCGAAACACTATGAAACTGTCAACCGCACCAACCACCATCGGGTTGGGGTCGTTGTTTCAGAACAACACAGTGGACGCGAGCAACTGAGGACAAGCCCTCGGCCTATTAGTACCGGTCAACTCCACCCCTTACAGGGCTTCCATATCCGGCCTATCAACCCAGTCGTCTACTGGGAGCC